>JAFQIQ010000308.1 GCA_017397445.1 Lachnospira sp. | reverse complement strand
GCAGAACAACTAAAGAATTTATCAACAGAGAGAAAACACAAACTTGCAGATTCTCTTGAGGAACGCGTTCCAAGCGGACTTGCGTCTATTGAAGAATGGAATGAGCTACTTATGCTTTTTATGGATGCACCACCGGAAACGGAAAATAAAACCGCAAAGAGAAAGCTTCTCTCGTATTTACGAGGTGAGGAATACAAAGGAAAAAATATTCCGCCGAGTAAAAGTAAATGGTGGCGTTTTGGAAAAGAAGAAAAACGCTAATTAAATCTGATGTAATTTTATTTACATAAAAACATTTAAAACGGAGGAAATCAAAATGTATTTCAAATGGCTAAAGAAAGTCGGCTCGGTTATACTTGCATTAGCAATGGTAATCGGGACGCAGGCAGCAATCCCCGTCTCAGCGGCAGCGGATAATATAGAAATTATATTGACTGATGTTACGCAGGACAACCAGGCAACACTTCAAGGTGAAGCAAAAATTAAAGTCAGCGTAAAAGGCGCTGGTGGTAGTGTAACTGCAGCACAGGTTGCACTTGAATTTGATGGTGAACTTAAATATAAATCCATTGATTTTTTGAAGGGTACAAATAACCCGCCTCAGTGTGCATTTATTCCGCCAAATGCGGCACTTGCAAACAATACTGGAAAAATTCTCCCAAGTATTGTTACTAACAATGCCGGAAGTATGACATTTACAGATGATGCAACTGATTTATTTATTATCACATTTGTAGGTGATCCCGGTGATAGCGTAACTGTTAGTCTTGATACTGACAGTGCGGCAGGTAGCTATGTTAAGATTGGTAGCAGCTATATAGAAACAGCGGATAATGCAACAGCTTCTAAAACTGCGACAGCAAGTAACAGCAACAACGAAGGTGTAGAAGCTATCGTTAAGCTCACTATGGATAAGATTGATGATTTTCAGGTTTCGAGTGGCAATGGATATGCCGATAGTAAAATTACTCTTACAATTACAAATGAGAGTACAGGTTCAACAATCAGCACTGTTCTTAATACAGTTTCAAACACAAAAGGTGGCCATTACGATTCCAGTTCAACTGTTCCTACATTTATTGTAGAAAATACTGTTGTAGATGGTGCAACATATACAGTTGAGCTTACAGGCCCCGGCTACGTTACATATAAGAAAACAGGTGTTACATTCGCACAGGCTCTTGAATTAACCAATGCTGATTTCGTACCCGGCGATGTAAATATGGACGGCAAGGTGGATTCAGAAGATAAAGCTGCTTTTGAAGAAATCAAAAATGGCAGTTACGACGAATGTGCTGACTTCAACCGCAGTGGCTTAGTTGACAACTACGATGATATTTTTGAAGGGATTGAAGATGACACAAAAACAGCTCCTGCAAAAATGTCTGCTCCTACCGTAACAGGTGGCGAAAAAAAGATAACTGTTAGTTGGACAGCTCCTGATAATGGTGGTTCTGCAATAACAGGCTACACTATCAAATACGGAACAAGCAGTTCCAACCTTAACAACACAGTGGAAATTACAAATGCAACCAGCACAAGCAAGGAAATTTCAAGTCTTTCTGCAGATACTACCTACTATGTACAGATTGCCGCAAAGAATGAAATTGGTTTAGGTGAATTTTCTGCTACTGCAAATGCCAAGACTGATGCTGCCGGAGGTGGCGGCGGAGGTGCCGGAGGCGGCGGTGGCGGCGCCGGTGGTGGCGGTGGTGCTGGAGGCGGCGGTGGAGCCGGTGGCGGTTCTACACCTACAACACCTTCTACTCCCGTAACACCTACAACACCCACAACACCTTCTAATCCTTCCGGAACAACAGAAACATTTACTGATCTCGGAAACTATGCATGGGCAAAAGACTCTATTTATACATTAAAGAACAAGGGTATCATCAGTGGTGTAAGCGAAACTGAGTATGCACCTGCAAACAACATCAAGCGTGGCGACTTTATTCTTATCTTAACAAGAATGTTGTCAATTAACGATGCATTCACAGAAAACTTTGCAGACGTTCCTGCATCAAGCTATTACTATAATGCAATTGGAAGTGCAAAGGTTGCAGGCATTGCTCAGGGCAGCGGTGAAAACTTTATGCCTGAAAACACAATTACAAGACAGGATTTAATTACTCTCGCATATCGTGCTTTCCTTGCAAAAGGATATATTACAGAAACTGATGACCTGACAGCTCTCGATGCTTTTGCTGATAAGGACAGTATTTCTGACTATGCAATGACAGCAATGGCTTCTATGGTTAAGGCTGGTATTATCCAGGGTTCAGACGGCAATGTGAATCCTCTTGGTAATGCAACTCGTGCAGAAGTTGCTGTTATGTGCGCAAGATTGGTGGCATTGATGAACTAAAATGACATATACCTACGGCACTGAAGAAGATATGCTTGTTGTTCTCGGTTCTGCGGTACTGATATTCTTCGTTCTGTTAGCACTTTATTTTAATTTCATTGTTCCTTTCGTTAAAGAGCGAGAATATGTAAAAATGGAAATGCGACGCAGCTATAGCGAAGATGAATACCGTTTTTGGAAACGAGAACTAAGAAGAGTATATCTAAGACATATACCTATAATCGGTAGGTTTTTCGATAATTAATCAGCGCTAAGCTGAAAGATTATAAATAATTATTTTTAAGAAAGAAGGAATTCAAATCATGAGAGTAAAGAAATTACTCAGCTCAATTCTTGCTATCTGCATGATATTGAGCACAATGGGAACAGCAGTATTTGCTGTGGAAGAACCAGAAGCTCCTGTACTTGACATGATTGCTGCTGTAAGCGACGAATATCCAACAGAAAACTGGATAGACAGCGCAGATACTTCATGGTACACAGAAGGAGAAACTTACTATACCATAAGCTCAGCTACAGAACTTGCAGGACTTGCAAAACTTGTAAGCGATGGAACAGCTTTTTGTGACAAGAATTTTAATTCAGTTACTATAACGTTGGATGCTGATATCGATCTTGACGGTAAAATGTGGACACCAATTGGCGGCGGAGAAAAGAATAATACTTTTGCGGGTATATTTGATGGTGGTAACCACAAGATTTCCAATGTTACAGTTATTTCATCTTATGGAAATGTCGGCTTATTCGGTCGCTGTGCAATGAATGCCGATTTCGGTCTTTCAGCAGAAGTTAAGAATTTCACTATTGAAAATGCCGTTATAAAGGCTTCAGGTAAGGATGCAGTTGGCGCTGCTATCGGTTATGGTCACACTGAACTTAAAGTTGACAATGTTAACGTAACAGGTGTTATTGATGTTTTAGGTTACAGAGGCGTTGCTGCTGTCGTAGGAAAAGGTTATGCTGACATTTACAACTGCACAGTAAAAGCAGAAGGAACAATTGCTTCTCAGTTTTGGTGTGCAGGTGGTATTCTCGGACACAGTGATGAGAATTGTAATGAAATCTTAAATTGTAAAGTTATTGCTGTTGGTGATGGTCTCACCATTGATGGCGGTGCTTATAACGGTGCTGGCGGTATTGCAGGCTACATCACAAGCGGTTCAACCGTTAAAGATGCAGCTATAGAGGGTATTGTTGTTACAGGTGATAGCTACTATTATGGTGGGTATGCCTGCGGTAACGAATATACAGCCGAAAATGTTAAAGTATCAAATGTCAAGCTTATGGCTGGTGGAAATGAAGTTACTGATTCTCACGATGCTGAAGCAGTAGAAGTTTGTGTGGCAGAAGTTGACGGCGAATATTATGCCGACATCGTAACTGCTCTTAAAGCAATCAAAGCAAATTCTGTTTTCAATCTTTTAGCTGATGTAACCATCACGGAAGATTGGGATTGCCGTAACAACGGAGCGAAAATCCTCGTTCCCGTAACAATCAACGGTAACGGTCATACACTCAAATTCACAGGTAAGGTTGATGACAAGAACTGGAATACAGTATTCAGATTCGAAGATGATGCTATTGTTAAAGACCTAACTATAGATGCATCAGAAGCATCTCTTATTCAGCGTGGTATCTCTGCAAAAGGCAATATCACCGTTGATAATTTTACTTTCATCGGTAATGGCACATCAGCAAAATATGGTGTAATATTCGGTGAAGGCTCAGGCGAAAATATCGGAAATATTACTGCAAATATCACAGGTTCTTCATTTGAGAACTGTAGCTATGGTGTTAGTGATAACAGAAACGGTCAGGATGTTAAAACTGTAACTGTTAGCGATAGCACATTTACAAACGCTAAGGTTCTTTTAAGTGCTAAAGAAACTTTAACTTTCACAAATAATGAAGTTGAAGGTGGTAGTGTAACAATAACATCTTATTCAGATGTTACTGAGCTTGCAGTTACTGCAACAGGTAACACACTTGACGAAACAGCTACAAACTATATTGTTGCAGATGTAATAGAAACAGACTCAGAAGAATTTGACCTTCCTGTTGCTGATATTAACGGCAAAAAGTTCATCTCAGTTGCAGAGGCTGCAAAATCAGTAGTAGCAGGTGAAACTGCAACAATTAAAATAACAGACAACGTTTCTGATGAAAATGTTATTGTTAACGGCAATGTTACAATCGTAAATGGTGCAGCTTCAACATACGCTCTCAAAAGCAATGCTACAACACTTAACAATGTTGTTTTCACAGTTGAAAGCGGTGCAGGTCTTTCTCTTGATGGCTTTAATGTAACAGGTCTTTCTTACATCTATGCAAAGACTCCCGAAAGCATTTCTGTTACAAACTGTGATATTGATGTAACGACAGTAGAAGTTAGTGGCACAAACTGCCCTCCGGGATTTGTTCTCTTTAGCAGCAACAATGGTGGCAGTGTAGAATTTACATTTACAAACAACACTCTCCTTGCTGCACCTGATGCAACAGAAGACTGGTACACATATTCACATGGTATTGCAGGCTGGAACTCAATTGAAAAAGCTACAATCACAGGCAACACATTTGGCTCTGCAGAGGATCCTCTTGATGCAGCAGCAGTTAAAT
>JAFQIQ010000307.1 GCA_017397445.1 Lachnospira sp. | reverse complement strand
TGCATTATCAACATTTTTAACAGGCTCACAAAACCTTGTTTCTATTCCTAAAGCAGAACACAAAGCAGTATTCCCGTTCAGAAGTTGTACGTTTTCTTGAGGACAGAGATGAGAAGAGTGCAGCGTATGATAAGCTGATAGAAGAGCAAAAAGCCAACAAGGCTGCGGCTGTTGAAGCACAGAGCAGAAAGGAAGCAGAGGCAGCACATAAGGCAAGAGAGCAGATGATGCTTCATGCAGCAAAGACGGACCTTGCTATAAGAACAGGCAAGGCAACTCTTAAACTTGAAGAGTATGTTGCCGGTATGAAAGCTGAGGCGGCAGCAGCAATGGAGCTTAGTGAGAAGCGGGTTGAGCAGGTGGTTCAGAATATTGAAACTGTGGATGTTGACAGTGTGGTAGCACAGGATAATCTGGCAGAAGAAGAATTAATAGCGACAACTGAAGTGACAAGAAAGATTAAGCTTAGCACAGCAACATTTGAACCTGTAACGGATGAAGTTATAGATGCACATAATAAGGAGATTAAGTCTGAGAAGGAGAAAGATGATGAAGTGGCTACTGCATCATCAGATCCAATTGACAATGTCATCGCTAATCTTGTAGCAAGAGAGATTGCGGAACGTGAGGAAAGTTCTGAGCAAACAGAAAATGAAACAGATACAGAGTCAAAAGAGCCACAAGAGGCTGAGGATAAAACTGTTTCAGAGGAAAAAACTTCAGAAGTAAAATCTGCCAAGAAGAAGGCATCAAAGATTAAACTTAATAATCCGGTTCTCAGAGGCCAGGTAGTGGTACGAGATGGCGAGAAGAGACTTACGGGAGATTTGGCGAAGCTCTTTAGAAAGTACAGAGAGATGCCAGGTATAGAGGCACAGCTTATCGATTTCTTTGAAAATATTGATGAGGAAATTAATACACCAACTTCAAAGACCGGTAACCTGATTATTTCAGGTAACTCAAGTTCTGACAAGATAGACCTTGCGAGAACTATTGTAAGAGCTATTAATTTCCTGTATCCGGATAAGGCAAAGAAGATTGCTAAGACAACAGGTGACAGTATTAATAGCAGAGGTATTGAGAAGGCCATGCCAAAGCTTATGGGTACAGCACTTATTGTTGAGGAGGCCGGTTCTATACAGCCAAAGAGAGTTAAGGAAATGCTTGCCTGTCTGTCTCAGGATACAGGTGGTATGATTGCTATCTTTGAGGATTCCGATGCGGAGATGAATGTTCTTATTAATTTCAATCCGGATTTGGTTAACTCATTCAATCACAGAATAGTATTAAAGCAATATACTGTTAATGAGCTTGTTGAGCTTGCAAGAAAGTATGCAAACAAGAAGCAATATGAGATTGATGAGGATGCACTTCTGGAGCTTTATCTTAAGATTGATGCACTTCATAATGCGACAGAAAGTATCAGACTTGATGATATTAAGGAGATTATTAATAAGGCTATTGAAAATGCTATTGAGAGAGGCTCAAAGAAGAAGTTTGTTCTTATGAAACGTACTATAACAAAGAGTGGTATGAATTATTTGTTGGCACAGGATTTTAAGGACTGATGTCATAATGTTGTTATGTAATAGCCGGAAACGGCAAAACAAAATATATTACTAAGGTTAGTAAATGGAGGAAGATATGAGTAATATTGATCAGTTGTCAGTTAATGCGATTAGAATTTTGTCTGCGGATGCAATCCAGAAAGCAAAGTCAGGACATCCGGGTTTGCCACTTGGTGTGGCTCCTGCGGCATATGAGCTTTGGAGCAGACACATGAATCACAATCCTAAGAATCCTAAGTGGGAGAACAGAGACAGATTCATCCTTTCAGGTGGACACGGTTCAATGTTGTTGTATTCTTTGTTCCATTTGTTTGGATATGGTGATTTGTCTATCGAGGATGTAAAGAACTTCAGACAGTTGGGTTCGCTTACACCGGGACATCCTGAGTATGGTCACACAGTTGGTGTTGAGGCTACAACAGGTCCTCTTGGTCAGGGTATGGCAATGGCAGTTGGTATGGCAATGGCAGAGAAGCATTTGGCGGCAGTATTTAATAAGGAAGGTTACGATGTTGTAGACCACTACACATATGTTCTTGGCGGTGACGGATGTATGATGGAAGGTATTTCATCAGAAGCATTTTCACTTGCAGGAACACTTGCCCTTGATAAGCTTATTGTTCTTTATGATTCTAATAATATCTCAATTGAGGGTAGTACAGATATTGCATTTACAGAGGATGTAATGAAGCGTTTTGAAGCATTTGGCTTCCAGACAATAGAGGTTAAGGATGGTAATGACCTTGCTGCTATCGGTGCTGCTATTGAGGAGGCTAAAGCTGACAAGACTCGTCCTTCACTTATTAAGATTAATACGCTTATCGGTTACGGTTGTCCTGCAAAGCAGGGTAAGGCAAGTGCTCATGGTGAACCTCTCGGTGAGGACAATGTTGCAGCTCTTAAGGAGAACTTGGGCTGGCCATGTAAGGGTGATTTTGAAGTTCCACAGGAAGTTTATGATAACTATAAGGCTATTGCTGAGGATAGAGCAAAGGCTGAGGATGAGTGGAATAAGCTTTTTGCAGAGTACTGCGAGAAGTTCCCTGAGATGAAGACACTTTGGGATAATTATTATAACGGTTATGATTTGACAGCACTTCTTGAGTCAGAGGAGTACTGGGCTAAGGGAGATAAGCCGGAGGCTACAAGAAGTACATCAGGTGCAGTTCTTAATATGATTAAGGCACATATGCCTAATATGATTGGTGGTTCAGCAGATCTTGCACCATCTAATAAGACTGATATGAAGGGCGCAGGAGACTTCTCTAAGGATAACTATGCAGGTAGCAATCTTCACTTTGGTGTAAGAGAGCAGGCCATGACAGCAATTACTAACGGTATAGCACTTCACGGCGGTCTCAAGCCATTCTGTGCAACATTTTTCGTGTTCAGCGATTACACTAAGCCAATGGCAAGACTTTCATCACTTATGAAGTTGCCGGTGACTTATGTATTTACACATGACAGTATTGGTGTAGGAGAGGATGGTCCTACACATGAGCCAATAGAGCAGCTTGCGGCATTCCGTTCGCTTCCAAACTTTACTGTTTACAGACCATGTGACAGAGTTGAAACAGCGGCAGCTTGGGCATATGCAGTAACATCAAAGGAGACTCCAACAGGTCTTGTACTTACAAGACAGAACCTTCCACAGATTGCAGGTTCTTCAAAGGATGCACTTAAGGGTGGTTACGTAATTGCAGCGTCTACAAAGGCTGAGCCTGATGCAATCATTATTGCCAGCGGATCAGAAGTGAGTCTTGCAGTTGGTGCAAAGGAGCAGCTTGCAGCAGAAGGAATTGATGTAAGAGTTGTAAGTATGCCAAGTATGGATGTATTTGAACAGCAGTCAGCTGAGTACAAGGAATCAGTTCTTCCAAAGAGTGTTAGAAAGAGAGTAGCAGTTGAAGCATTGTCTGATTTCGGATGGTACAGATATGTAGGTCTTGACGGAGCAGTAGTTTCTATGAAGGGATTCGGTGCTTCAGGTCCTGCAAATGTACTCTTTGAGGAGTTTGGATTTACAGTTGATAATGTGGTTAAGGCTGTTAAGGGGATTATGTAAAAGACAGTTACAAGAGTAGGGTTCGCGTATATCTTACAGATGCGTTTGCACTTGGACCTAAGCGTAACGGTACTAAACTCACAGTGTTATGCAAGGCATAACCTGTTCGTTAAGTGCCGACGCTTAGCTACAATCTGTAAGATACACGGAACCCTGCTTTTTATAACATGACATTTTGCGTAATCACCTTGTGACGTGGAGAAGGAGGAGTGGAAGATGGCAGCACAGTATAACAGTCAGCACGAGAGAATGACACAGGCACCGGTTAGCGGGCTGGTTATTAAATTAGGTATTCCGACTACAATTAGTATGCTTGTTACAAGTATCTATAACATGGTTGATACTATGTTTGTAGGTAAATTGGGGACTAGTGCAAGTGGTGCGGTTGGCGTGGTTTTCGGATTTATGGCCATATTGCAGGCGTTTGGATTTATGTATGGACAGGGTTCAGGAATACTTATATCAAGACTGTTGGGACAGAAGGATAATGAGAAAGCATCAAGAATTGCATCAACAGGGTTCTTTTTATGTCTTGTGACTGCAACTTTGATTGCTGTTTTGTCATTAGCTTTTCTTGAGCCTCTTATGTATCTTCTTGGAAGTACGGATACGATTCTGCCTTATGCGAAGACCTATGTGTTTTATATAATTGTGGCGGCACCTTTTATGACTTGTTGCTTCGTGCTTAACAATATTATCAGGTATGAGGGCAAGGCCACATTTGCTATGGTGGGACTGCTTGCGGGAGCTATTCTTAATATGTTGGGCGATCCTATATTTATGTTTGTGTTTGATATGGGGATTGCGGGAGCAGGCTTGTCTACAGCACTGTCGCAGATTATAAGTTTTCTCATATTGTTGTCGGTGTTCCTTATGGGAAAGACTGAGAGCAGAATTTCTATTAAATATGTGACACGTTCTTTTAGGGATGTGTGGGATATTGTTTCAACAGGTTTCCCGGGACTTGTGAGACAGGGATTGGGAAGTATATCAACTATGCTTCTTAACCAGCATGCAAGGGTGTACGGCGATGCAGCAGTTGCGGCTATGAGTATTGTAAACAGACTTAGTATGTTTATATTCTCAGTGGGACTTGGCGTTGGTCAGGGATTCCAGCCGGTGTGCGGGTTTAATTATGGTGCAAAGCGTTATGACAGGGTAAGAAAGGCATTTGTGTTTACGGTAATAGTCAGCGAGGTTCTTATGGGGGCATTTGCTGTGGTGGGACTTATGTTTCCGGAGCAGGCAATTACATTTTTTAGAAACGACCCTGAAGTTATTGCGTTTGGTATACCGGCACTTAGATATCAATGTGTTGCATTATTCTTGCAGCCGTTGGCGGTGCTTACCAATATGACTTTGCAAAGCACAGGTCAGAGATTCAGTGCAACAGTGGTCTCTATGTTAAGAAGCGGTTTGTACTTTATTCCAACACTTTTGATAGCAACGCATCTTGGAGGCGCAACAGGCGTTCAGATATCACAGCCCATTGCGGATGCACTTACATTTGTTACGGTGATTCCTTTTGCGGCGAATTTTGTACGGAAGTTATCTAAAGCGGGAAAAGGGAGCCTGATATAGGATTTGATTATTATAGATTGGTTGCAGTGATTTGCGTAAGTCATTGCAACCTTTTTGTTTTGAGTTATATGTTAAATTGGTAATTGTAACAATAAAGATTTCTTTACATTTTTTAACAAAAGTAGTAATATTTACATTGTTGCGAAAAAAGAGCATACATAGGGGAAAAGAAGAGAAAGGGAAACAAAGTATGAGAAGGGAAATTAAAAAATTTAGGAAATTAATGGCTATTGCTGTTGCAGTGATGGTACTTGCAGGGGCTATGCCACTTTCAGGACTTGAAGGAGTGTTTAAGTTTAACCTTGTAAGGGTGGAAGCTGCGGAGGCAGATCCATTTGATACAAGTAAGCTGACTGTAACAGGAAGTGGTAAGTATGAAGGCGCTGCATGGACATATTACGATAATGGTCTTTTGTGGGTGGAGGATGATACAAGTGGAGAGACGAGTTATAGTGGGGATACATATACACTAAGTGCTTTTTTGGAGAGCGAAAGTGTTACTATGAGTAGCAATGATATTAAGTATGTATATTGGAATATTACTGCACCAAAGAATTGTAGCGAAATGTTTGCACATCAGTCTATGTTGGAGATAAGATTTGGTAATGTGTTTAGTACAACTAATGTAACAAGTATGTGGCGTATGTTCTATGGTTGTAGTTCATTGATAGCGCTTAATGTCAGTACATTTGATACGACCAGTGTAACCAGTATGAGTCAGATGTTTGATGGCTGTAAGGCTTTAACAAGTTTGGACGTTAGTAATTTCAATACGACCAATGTAACAGGTATGTGGCGTATGTTTTATGATTGTGAATCATTGACTAGCTTAGATATAAGAAGTTTTAACACATATAAAGTAACTAATGCTAATTTTATATTTAGTGAATGTGCCAACTTGCATATTATTAGTCTACCGTCGCATTTTACGGAGGCTGCCAAAGATGTAGCTTTGGATGGCGAGTGGTATGAATTGAGTGATGACTCTTATATATCTGATTCAATCCGCTATAATACAATTCCGGTTAACAATGAATTTTCTATTACGCTAGTAAATGTGGGTAACCATAGCTATGATACTATAACAGATAATGCTGACATATGTGCAATATGTGGAATATGTGGTGTTGCTGTTCCGCATGACCCATTTGATACAAGTAAGCATACTGTAGTAGGAAGCGGTAAATGTGCAGGCGCTGCATGGACTATGTATGATAATGGTCTGTTGTGGGTTGTGGATGATAAGAGCGGACAGACGAGTTATGCATCGGATGGTATTCAACTTAGCGATATTGCAGGTACTAGTGAGTTTAAGGCATTAGGTACTGATATAGTGTATGTATGTTGGGATAGTACAGCGCAGGCGGATTCATCACAGTTGTTTACAAATAGCCCGGTTAGTGGTTCTAAAACCGGTACTGTCGAAATTATTAGGTTTGGCGATACATTTATAAAGACTTCGGGGAATATGACTACTACAGTACATATGTTTTCATATTCTTTCGTTGAAATTATAGAAGGGCTTGAAGATTTGGATACATCTAATGTAACAGATATGAGTTATATGTTCTATAATTGTAAAAGTATAACCAGTCTGGATGTGAGTGGATTTGATACAAGTAATGTAATAGATATGAGTTGTATGTTCTATAGCTGTAAAGGTCTAACCGGTTTGGATGTGAGTGGATTTGATACAAGTAATGTAACAGATATGGATTCTGTGTTTAGTGATTGCGTTAGTGTAACCAGTCTGGATGTGAGTGGATTTGACACAAGTAATGTAACAGATATGAGTTATATGTTCGATAACTGTGAAGGTCTAACCGGTCTGGATGTGAGTGGATTTGACACAAGTAATGTAACAGATATGAGTTATATGTTCGATAGCTGTAAAGGTCTAACCGGTCTGGATGTGAGTGGACTTGATACAAGTAATGTAACAGATATGGGTTCTATGTTTGGAGGTTGCAGTGGTCTAACCAGTTTGGATGTAAGCATGTTTGATACAAGCAATGTAACAGATATGGGTTCTATGTTTGGAGGTTGCAGTGGTCTAACCAGTTTGAATGTAAGTGGTTTCAATACAAGTAAAGTAACAACTATGGATGGTATGTTTTGGAGTTGCAGTAACTTGACAAGTTTAGATCTGAGTGGTTTTGACACAAGTAAGGTAACAGATATGAGAGGTATGTTTGGTGGCAACACAATTAGTTATCCTGAAGGGATATATAGTAATGGTTGTATATCATTAACAACTCTGGATTTAAGTAATTTTGATACATCTAAGGTGAAGGATATGAACCGTATGTTTTCGGGATGCAGTGGATTAACAAGTTTGGATATAAGTGGATTTGACACAAGTAATGTAACAGATATGGGTTATATGTTTAGTGGTTGCAGTTCATTAACAGAACTTGATATGGGCAGTGTTAGAGCTTTTAATGTTAAGAGTATGGATTCTATGTATTCAGGCTGTAGTTCTTTAAGAGTGTTAAAATTAGGTTCTATAGTATTAACAGATATAACATCAACAAAGTATACGTTTTACGACTGTATATCCCTTCACACGATAGAACACCCTTATGTTAAGTCAGGGGATGGCATAGAACTTCCGTATAATTTTTATAAGCTTAATAGTGAAGGTGCTGTGGATAAGTCTGTAGCTTACACTAAATTGTCAAAGGATATATTTGCCGGTGAGCTTCTGGTAAGAGAGGTTACTCACAAATGTGACACAGTAACTGACGGAATCGGTACCTGCAATATGTGCGGAGTTGATATTATGTATGGTGACTGCGACGATAATAAGAAAATTAATATAATCGATGCAGTTATGTTAAAGAAGCATCTTGCAGGAGATACAACTACGAATATTAATGAAGGTGCTGCTAATGTTAATGCAGATATTAAGATAAGCGTAGAGGATGCTGTTAAGCTTATGAAGAAGCTTGCCGGTATGGATGTAAAGCTTGGAGTGGCAGAGT
>JAFQIQ010000306.1 GCA_017397445.1 Lachnospira sp. | reverse complement strand
AGGAAAAAACATTGATAATGTTGATATGGATGTGCTTTCTATGGGCATGACTAATGATTATGCAGTAGCAGTTGAAGAGGGAGCATCTATTGTCAGAGTGGGTACCGCGATATTCGGTGAACGCTCAGTTAATAAATGATTAGGAGATGGACAATGAGTTTATTAGATGGTGTATTAAAGGTATTCAAACTTCCGGATGATGATTATGATGATGATTATGATGATTATGATGAGGATGAGGAGTTTGATGAAGATTTAGATGATGTGGAAGAGAAGACTTCTGCAAGAAAGAAGTTGTTTACAGGCAGAAAGAAGACTGAAGAAGTGTATGACGAAGAGCCTCAGGTGGTTCAGTCTCAGTCACAGCCTGCATCTAATGGCAGTTCAAGATTTGCTTCAAAGAAGGTTGTTCCAATAAAGGCTAGTTCAGCGAGAGGCCTTGAGGTTGTTGTTATCAGACCTGACAGCATTGAGGATTCAAGTGAGATTACAGATACTTTGTTAAGCGGAAAGGCTGTTATTCTTAACCTTGATGGTATCAATCTTGATGTTGCACAAAGAGTTATCGATTATTCAGCAGGTTCGTGTTATGCCATGAGAGGTAATCTTCAGAAGATTACAAATTACATATTCTTAGTAACTCCTGCGAATGTTGATATTTCGGGTGATATCCCTGAGATAGTGAATGGTGGAATTGATTTGACATCACTCAATAAGTCAGAGATTAAGTTCTAATAGAGATTATAGCCACCCAGAGTTGTTCTTTGGGTGGTATTTATTTTATAATAAAATCTGTAAGGTTATTAGAGATTGGAGAAAATATGTCTAAATTAATTACTGTACATTATGATAATAAACCAATATATGATATTGTTATAGAGCAGGGATTTTCTAGGTTAGCAGAAAGTTTTAATAAGCTATCTGTTACGGGAAGAAAGCTTGCTATTATTACTGATAGTAATGTTGGTTCTTTGTATGCAGATGAAGTTAAGGAAGAACTGGGAAAAACAGGAAACGAAGTGTTTGTTTATACATTTCCTGCAGGTGAGGAGAATAAGAATCTTGATACGGTGCAGGATGTTTATGAGTTTCTTATACAGAACAGATTTGACAGAAAAGATATGTTAGTAGCTCTTGGTGGCGGTGTAGTTGGTGATCTTACAGGATTCGCTGCAGCAAGTTATCTTAGGGGTATCGATTTTATACAAATTCCAACTTCTTTACTTGCACAGGTTGATTCAAGTATTGGAGGAAAGACTGGCGTAGATTTTAGGGCATATAAGAATATGGTTGGTGCATTTCATATGCCAAAACTTGTATATATGAATATTCTTGCACTTAATTCTCTTAGTAAGAGATTGTTTAATTCCGGATTTGGTGAGATTATCAAGCATGGTCTCATTAAGGATATTGATTACTATAATTGGTTAAAAGATAATGTAGAAGCCATTAATAATCTTGATGGTACCGTTTTGGAGGAAATGGTTGCAAGGAGTTGTGAAATAAAGCGCAATGTGGTAGAACTTGATCCAACTGAAAAGGGTGACAGAGCGCTTCTTAATTTTGGGCATACATTAGGTCATGCCATAGAGAAGCTTATGGATTTTAAATTATATCATGGAGAATGTGTTGTGCTTGGCATGGTTGCTGCACTTAATATCTGCAAGGATATGAATTATATTACAGAGGCAGAATACGATGACGCAATCAGAATGTTTAAGGATTATGGTTTTGAGCTTAGTGTTACAGGTATTACTGCAGATGATGTAGTGAAAGTTTCCAAGAACGATAAGAAGATGGATGCAGGAAAGATTAAGTTTATATTGCTCGATAGAATGGGCAATGCGTATATTGATACATCCCTTAGTGATGAAGTTTTAAAAAATGCTTTGAATGGAGTAATTAATGAGTAGTAAAAAATCTCTTTATAATTGGAAGGCTTTAATTGTATTACTTGTAAGTGCTGTGATACTTGTTGCTATCGATCAGGTAACTAAGATTATATCTGTTAATAGTTTAAAAGATAAAGCTCCTTTTGTTATTATTGAAGGCGTGTTTGAATTTTATTACTTGGAGAATACAGGAACTGCGTGGGGATTATTTGCAGGTGCAAGATACATTTTTTTGATACTTACAGTAATAATACTTGCAGTTATTGTCTATATAGTACTTAAAATGCCATATAATAAAAAATATATGCCGCTGCATATTGTTATTATTCTTATTGCGTCCGGTGCTGTGGGAAACTTTATTGACAGATTATGTTTGGGATATGTAAGGGATTTTATATATTTTAAACTTATTGATTTTCCGATATTTAATGTGGCAGATATATATGTGACTGTATCTATGTTTGCTATGGCATTTTTAATACTTTTTAAGTATGATGAGGAAGATTTTGGTTTTTTAAGGATTGTTAAAAAAGATGAATGATGAATTGAAGAAATGTGTTAGACTAAGTGTTGATAGTGCAGATAACGGAACAAGGATTGATAAGTATCTGACAGATGAATTGGAGGGCTATTCCCGTTCGTTTATTCAAAAGCTTATTAAAGACGGTAATCTTTCTGTTAATGGAAAGCCGGCCAAGAGTAATTATAAAGTTTCTTGTGATGATGAGCTTGTGATTGTTATTCCTGAACTTATAGAACCTGAGATTGTGGCTGAAAATATTCCACTTGATATAATTTATGAGGATGAAGATATTATTCTTGTAAATAAACCTAAGGGCATGGTGGTACATCCTGCGGCAGGACATTATACGGGCACGCTGGTTAATGCACTTATGTATCACTGCAAAGACAATCGTTCAGGAATAAATGGAGTTTTAAGACCAGGAATTGTGCATAGAATAGATATGAACACCACAGGCGTTATTGTAGCCTGTAAAAATGATTTTGCACACAATATACTTGCAAAGCAGTTGGCGGTACATTCTATCAATCGCGTATACAATGCTATATGTTATAATTGTTTTAAAGAAGAAGAAGGAACAGTAAATGCACCTATAGGAAGGCATAAGATTGACAGAAAGAAAATGGCTATTGATAAGGAAAATGGCCGACATGCGGTTACGCATTATAAGGTGCTTGAAAATCTTAAAAATGCAGCTTATATAGAGTGTAAATTAGAGACCGGCAGAACTCATCAGATAAGAGTTCATATGACAAGTTTAGGACATCCGCTTATGGGGGATGATGTCTATTCTTCAGCCAAAACACCTCATAAATTGCAGGGGCAGAGCTTGCATGCACGAATATTAGGGTTTAATCATCCAAGAACAGGTGAATATATGGAATTTGAAGCTCCGTTACCTGAATATTTCACGAAATTATTAGACGGTTTAAGATAATATTCAGGCTAGGGTAAAATTTTACTGGGAAAATTAAATAAAAAAAGAAGAAAGCACCAACTT
>JAFQIQ010000305.1 GCA_017397445.1 Lachnospira sp. | reverse complement strand
TTAGCAATAGTTTTAGTTGCCGGTATCATGCCAATAACAGGATTGTCCGGTGCTATTTCAGTTGCTTATGCTGCTGATACATCAGATCCATTTGATATAAGCAAGCTTACTGTAGTAAGCAGTGGAAAGTACAGTGGTATTGCGTGGACTCTTTATAACAATAACTTATTATGGATTGAAAACGATAAAAGCGGAGCTACTAAGTACGGTGATGGTGCAATAAATGGTACACGTTTTAGTATCAAATCTGTCACTTATGATGATAATTTCACCGCGGATATAACTTCTATTGAATATTTTTATTGCAATGTTACAGCTCCAAAGGATGCATCTAATTTTGTATCTTATGGCTGGAACTTTGCAAACGCTTTCTCTGATATGAAGGAAGTAAGATTTGGTGAAGTATTTGAGCAATCCTCATCTAATATTACTAATATGCATTCTATGTTTGGCAGATGTAGTGCCCTGTCCGTTGTAGATTTAAATAATCTGGATACATCCAATGTAACTAATATGAGTTATATGTTTTTTAGTTGTGGTGCTTTAGCTAATATTAATATAGGAAATTGGAATACGGCTAATGTAACTGATATGTCACATATGTTTAATCAGTGTAGCAAGTTAACTGCATTGGATATTAGTAAATTCAACACAGCTAAGGTTACTAATATGAGAGGTATGTTCTTAGGTTGTAAATCGATACAGACAATTAATGTTAAAAGCTTTAACACAGCTAAGGTTACTGATATGGGTTCAATGTTTTATAATTGCAATTCATTGACAACTGTTGATGTAAGCGGTTTTGATACATCCAATGTAACTAATATGGGGTCGATGTTTAATGAATGTAATAAGTTGGAATCTGTTAATGTCAGCCGCTTTAATACCGCTAAAGTAACCGATATGACTAGTATGTTTACAAACTGCAATTCATTAAAGACACTTAACCTGAAGAATTTTGATACATCCAATGTAACTAAGATGCATTATATGTTTGACGGCTGTAGTTCATTAACCTCTCTTGATGTTAGCAGTTTCAATACATCTAATGTTACCAGCATGAGTTCAATGTTCGACAATTGTAGTTCATTAACATCTCTTAATATTAGTAACTTTAACACCGCGAATGTTACCAGTATGAGTTCAATGTTTTATAAATGTAGTTCATTGACATCCCTTGATGTAAGCAAGTTTAATACCGGCAATGTTACCAGTATGTACGCTATGTTTGCCGGATGCAGCCTTTTGGAATCTTTAAATCTAAAGAACTTCAACACTTCTAAAGTTACCAATATGGGCTCTAGGTTTAATAAATGTTATGCTTTAAAAAGCTTGGATTTAAGTAGTTTTGATACATCCGGTGTCACTAATATACAAAATATGTTTTATGACTGTAGCTCCTTAACTTCTGTTAATTTGAGCAGTTTCAATACAACCAGTGCTACTACTATGAGTTATATGTTCTATGGCTGTGAGAAACTGACTAACATTGATTTAAGCAACTTTAACACTGCCAATGTTAGCGATATGACATGTATGTTTTATAACTGTTATGGATTGGAAAAGTTGGACCTTAGTAATTTTGATATGTCTAAAGTAACATCAACAGGGTCAATGTTTTCAAGTAATTCGAACTTTCATATATTTAAAACTGCCAAAAATAACACTAAAGATTATATTATAGGCAGTAAAGGATATGGAATATTTTATGCTATAAACGGTAATGGTGAAATTGACACAACTGTGGAATATAACACTGTTCCTGCCGGAATCACTTCTTCTATGACTCTTATAAACGTTGATAACCACAAGTACGTAAGTAATGATAACGGTAGAGGTGTATGTGAATGTAAACATTCTATTCTATTTGGTGATATTAATACCGACGGAAAAATTCACATATCAGATGCGGTTTTGTTGAAGCAGATTCTTGCCAGTATGGGTAACCTGCAGGCTAACACCTATGCCGCAGATGTTTGCAAAGATGACAAAATAGACATATCGGATGCTGTAAAGCTAATGCAATATTTAGCTGCAATGGATGTTAAACTCGGAAGTGCCCAATAATATCTTGCAGAATAATCTGCGAATATAGCAGTTAAAATGCTCCAACCCCCTTGTTAAAACAATAACAAAGTGGTATAATTAACAATAATAAATGTACGTTTTTCACCATTAATTTTGAGTTTATAGCACAACAAGGAGGTAGGGGCTATGAAGAAAGTTATTTGTTTATTTATGATTGTGGTTATGACCACTGTGTTTTTAGCTTGCGGTAACAGTAATAATAACAACACGGAACACAGTTCTGAAACCGGCGAATCAGGTCAGACCTTTCACGTATTGCACGTTATGAGCTATCATGAAGGCTGGGAATGGACTGAAGCACAATTACAAGGTTTTAAGGATGCTTTGAAAGATGCCAATGTAGAATATACAGTTAAAGCTATGGACTGCAAGAATCACGCAGACGATGAATACCGGCAGGCTAAGGCTAATGAATTACAGCAATACATAGACGGTACCAAACCGGATTTGGTATACGTAAGTGATGATGAAGGACTACAGTATCTAGTATCAAAATATGTAAATTCAGATATTCCATTTGTTTTCAGCTGTGTTAACAAGGATATATCTGAATATGGTTTAGGTAATGCTAATAACGTTACCGGCGTGTATGAAGTAGAACATTTTGGTGCAAGTTTTGAGTTGATTCAGGAAATCGTGCCTGATATAAAAGATGTTATTGTTATCTTTGACAGGGCTGAGATGTGGAATGATGTTAAGGCACGTATGCTCGACAAAACACCAAACTATCCCGGCGTGAATTTCATTTTTTTAGACCCTATTATGACATTTGAGCAGTATAAGGAAGCTATATTAAGATATAACGGTAAGGTTGATGCACTTTGTCTGGTTGGCGTATTTAATTATGCCGATGAGAATGGTAACAGCGTATTTTATCAGGATGTATTAAAGTGGACTGAGGCTAACAGCACTATTCCTGATTTCTCATTCTGGATTGACAGAATAGATAACAGTACGCTCTGCAGTGTTGCTATCTCAGGTTACGAACAGGGTTATACTGCAGGACAGATTGCCAGAAAGATACTGGTAGAAAACATTTCACCAAAGGATATACCAACAACACATACAGCTAAAGGTTCTATTGCCATTAATACTAAAAGAGCTGCTAAGTTGAATTTACAGGTCTCAGCTGATTTGTTATTAAGTGCCGAGGTATACACCAAGTATCAATGGGAGGAATAATATTGAGTAAAAAGAAAACCAATTTTAATATTAGAATAAAGATTCTGCTTATATTATGTGTGGTTTTATCTGTTACGTTTATCGGAAACTTTGTAATAAGTGGAGATTTATTTCAACGATCTCAAATTGATGCATTTGATAAAGAGGCATTTGCTACAGCCAGAGGTCTTCAGAATAATATTGACAGTTTAATTGAAAAAAGTTTCTTACCATATACTGAAATATCTAATTGCGAGCTGCTTCTGCATGATTTTGTAGACAACAGTGAAGATACACTGTACGTATATACTACAGATGCTGAAGGTGAGTTGCTGTATACCAGCAAAGACGGAGTATATGGTGCAATAGATAAAGACAGTTTGAAAGAATATCTTATGTCAGATAAAGAAGTGCGTATAGATGACAAAAAGAGTAATACTTTATATTACATATTACCGTTGCATGATACCGCTGAACTCAAAGGACAGAAAGTCGTTTCACAGGTTGGCGCAATGGTTGTAGCGTACCCGAGAACCTGTATAACAGAACCCATTAACAGACTTTATATGTATAATGCAGTGTTAGCAGTTGTTACATTTATATTTTCTTTTGTTGTTATATTTACACTTATAACCAAGTGGTTCACTGAACCATTACAAAGGTTGGATGCCGCAATTAAAGATGTATCCAAAACCGGTATTAAGGATGGCAGTGAATTAAACATCAATACTAACGATGAGATTGGTCAGATTGCCGGTTCTTTCAATGATATGCTTATGCAGTTAAAGGTTACAACCGTATCTAAGGATTATGTAGACAGCATCCTTGAGAATATCGGAGAAGCATTATTTGTTGTCAATCAGGAAATGCGTATAGAGCTGGTTAATGATGCAGCAATAAAGCTTTTAGGTTATGAACCACAGGAAATAAAAGGTAAACCTGTGGACTTTCTGTATGCTGTTGCCAAAGACGAATTATATGCCAAGCAGATAAAAGATAAGATTATTGATAATGAAGCGATGTTTAGAACCAAAGCCGGAGCAGAGGTTCCTGTTTCTGTTAATTGGTCTGCTATAACTGACAGCGACGGTGCTAGCAAATACATATGCACAGCCCGGGATGTCACCGACATCAGGAAGGCTCAGGATATCCTGATGCATCATGCTAATTATGATCAATTAACCGAAATTCCAAACAGATACAGCCTCGAAAAGGCTCTGGATAATCTTATTAATTACGTTAATCCGCAGCATTTCTTCGTAGTAATAGATTTGGACAAGTTTAAACCGATTAATGATACCTGTGGGCATACAGCCGGGGATAAAGTTCTCAAGCAGATTGCCTATATGTTAGAAAATGTAGTTGGAGCAGGTAATATTGTGGCAAGAATCGGTGGCGACGAATTTGCTATGATAATGTATAATACTGATGTCAAGACTATGAATTCCCGCATAGAAAAATTACTTACAGCAGTCCGCAATTATAGTTTCGTGTGGGAAGGGAAAGTATTTAAAATCGGAATGAGTATTGGTGCATTTGAAATATGCAAAACAGGTTTAGACAAACTTACAATACTCAGCTCAGCTGATACCGCCTGTTATATTGCTAAGAAAAATGGTGGTAATACGCTACATATATATCATGAAGATGATATGCAGCTTGATATCAAAGCTGATGAAAAAGATACTATGAGAACTATAATAGAAGCCTTGGAAAACAATCGTTTTACTATAGAATACAACTCCATAATACCGTGTTGTAGCACCAATAATGAATATATATATGATATATTGGTAAAACTTATAGGAAAAAATGGTGAAGAAATCAGCCGACAACATTTTATGCCTATCGCTGAAAGATATAATAAAACTCGTCAGTTGGACAGATGGACATTGTATAATTTTTGCGAAAATTATGAGAATATTTCAAATACAATGGACAACAAGCCTGCACTTTACAATATTAATCTTTCCGAAGACAGTATAATCGATGATACATTCATCGATTATATAGCCAAAGAACTGTACAGTTATAACATTCCAGCTGATCGACTGTGCTTTAGTGTTAAAGAGGCAAACATTTTAAGTAATTTTACAGAAGTTAGTAAACTTATAAACGGATTAAAAAATCTTGGATGTAAGTTTGCTATTGATGATTTTGGTTCAGGTATTTCATCATACAACCAACTAAAACTTATGAATGTAGATTTAGTCAGAACAGATGAAAGCTACATAACTTCAGATACTTTATCTTCCGTAGATATAGCAGTGATTAAATCTATTAATGATATTGCACACTTGCTGGAAGTAAAAACCATTGTTTCCGGAGTTGATAATGAGCAGACTTTCAATACACTAAAGAAACTGGGAATAGACTATGTACAGAAAACTGTAGTTGGAAAATAATAAATTAAGCGGATATTAGGAGCATAATATGAATCAATATGATGACGCATGGGATAAACTCTTACGAATTAAAACAACAGGACGTGACGATTCCCGGGCGGATCAATACAATTATCCATACGAACCTACTTCTTATGCTGTACTTGAACGTTTAGCCGGAAGCGGTTTTATTAAAAAGAATGATGTACTTTTAGATTATGGTTGCGGAAAAGGACGGGTTGACTTTTTCATCGCATACCAAACAAAAGCAAAAGTTATTGGCATTGAATATGACGAACGTATTTATGAAAAAGCCATAGCAAATAAAAACGAATCCGTTTCTTCTGCAAAAGTCCAATTAGTGTTGACAAAAGCGGAAACCTATGATGTACCCAAAGAAGTAAACAAGTGTTACTTTTTTAACCCATTTTCAGTGGAAATATTTGGCAAGGTTATGTCTCGAATTATTGATTCCTATTACACAAATCCGCGACCAATAACTTTATTCTTCTACTATCCTTCCTCTGAATATATAGCATACCTTATGTCTGTAAATGAGTTGGATTTTATTGACGAAATTGACTGCCATGACATAAGTGATGGTGAAAGTGCAAGGGAGAAAATACTAATTTTTAGTATGGGATATGGATTGTAACTGACACAGGATTATGATATATTATTTGGGATAATTGGTTACAATATAAGCAGAGTCTTGGGAGGAATATGTGACATGCAAAGTAATAATCAGATTAAAGGAATAATTCATTCGATTGAAAGCTTCGGCGCGGCTGATGGCCCTGGTGTCAGATATATTGTATTTTTACAGG
>JAFQIQ010000304.1 GCA_017397445.1 Lachnospira sp. | reverse complement strand
GATTGGTGATTTGATTGATAGTGAGATTATGCAGTTGTATCCAACAGATTTCGCTAAGGAACTTATTGAATTATTTGTTCCGGCAGATATGATGGAGGAAGCTTCTAATCCTACCCCAGCACCAGCACCAGCGCCTGCACAGCAGGCAGCACCGACACCGGCTCCTGTGCCACAGGAAGCACCTGCACCGGCTCCTATGCCGCAGATGCAACCGGATCCGAATGCTATGCCATATGGATATCCTCCGATGGGTATGCCTCCATATGGATATGGAATGCCACCTTTCGGTTATGCACCACAGATGCAGCCGGTTCAGCCGGATGTTAATGTGTCACCGGCAGCATTCCAGCCGTTTGCAAGCGATTTATCAGCTCTTACACAGAAAGAGAATATCGATTTGATCATGGATGTTCCACTTGAGGTAACTGTAGAGCTTGGTAGAACTTCAAAGTCTATTAAGGATATTTTGGAGTTTGCGCCGGGAACAATTGTGGAACTTAATAAAATCGCCGGAGAAGCAATCGATGTACTTGTTAATGGTAAGTATGTTGCTAAGGGTGAAGTTGTAGTTATCGAGGAAAGTTTCGGTGTTCGAATTACTGAAATTATAAAAGATAAGTAAATTTCAAAAAAACAGTAGGAAAATTTGCTGTTATGTTGTATAATAGTACTAGATAATTGGTTGGTACAGTTATAGACTTAAGTATAATAAACAGATAGGAGAAAATATTATGGCAAAGAATATTTTGATATGCGATGATGCAGCATTTATGAGAATGATGATTAAGGATATTCTCACAAAGAACGGTTATAATATCGCAGGCGAAGCTGAGAATGGAGCGAAGGCAGTAGAGAAGTATCTTGAAGTTAAGCCGGATCTTGTTCTTATGGATATTACTATGCCTGAGGTTGATGGTATTGAGGCTCTTAAGAGAATTAAGGCGGCAGATCCTAACGCATCAGTTATTATGTGTTCAGAGATGGGTCAGCAGGCGATGGTTATTGAATCAATTCAGTCAGGTGCTAAGGACTTTATTGTTAAGCCATTCCAGGCAGACCGTGTTATTGAGGCTGTGCAGAAAGTAGTGGGCTAATGCAGTTAGTATCACTAACGACCATGTTAAGCAGTGTATGTGTTCAGTCGGTTATGGTTAGTGACCGGCTTGAATCCATAGCACAATTAATCACATTGGTACTTATATTTGCTTTTGTTGTGGGTCTTACATATTTTGCTACGAGATTGGTAGGGAATGTTCAGAAAGAAAGGCAAGCAGGAAGTAATATTAAAGTACTGGAGACTATGAGAATATCTAATACAAAGTATATTCAGGTAGTTAAGATAGGTAGCAAGTGTTTTGCCATAGCAGTATGTAAAGACACTGTTACATATTTATGTGAACTTAAAGAGGAGGAATTGTTCTATTCTGATGCTACAAGTCAGATGGGGACAGACAGTTTTAAAGCAATATTAGATAAGTTCAAGAAAGACAAGCCGGAAGATTAGGTAGGATGTAGGCATTATGTTACGATGGGTAAAAAAGCACAAAAAGACTATAGTTAAGACATCTTTAGCGCTGACAGTTTTCTTAATTGTATGTATGGCAATGACAACTGTGGCTTTTGCGTCAGAAAAAGATGGATTGATAAGTATTGATGTATCGACTGGTGACGGTTCTGATATGGCAAGTGTTTTACAGATGTTACTTGTATTGACGGTAATTGCTATTGCACCGTCAATACTTATTATGGTGACATCGTATACGCGTATCGTAATTGTTATGCACTTTATCAGAACTGCCATAGGTACACAGACAGTTCCACCTAATCAGGTTCTAGCGGGCTTGTCTTTATTTTTAACCTTTTTTATAATGGCACCGACATTTACAGAAGTATATGAGAGTGCGGTGGTTCCATTATCCAATAATGAGATATCTGCAACGGAGGCCTTTAATACAGGTGTAAAACCTATTAGAAAGTTTATGTTAAAGCAGGTATCTACTAAGGATTTGGATACATTCTTAGGAATTGCGGGATTTGAAGAGGGTTCAATTAAGTCGGAAGACGATATTCCTTTGGAAGTTTTGATTCCAAGTTTTATAATAAGCGAGTTAAGAATAGCATTTATAATCGGTTTCTTAATATATCTGCCATTTATAGTTATTGATATGGTTGTTGCGTCAACGCTTATGTCCATGGGTATGATGATGTTACCGCCTACGACCATCTCTACACCGTTTAAGATATTATTATTTGTTATGGCGGACGGATGGAATCTGATTATAGGTAATCTTATAACGACATTTTATTGACAGAAAGGTGATGTGATATGGGAAGTGGAGATATAATAACCATTGCAAGAGATACCATATGGGTTATAGTAGAAACAGCAGTTCCTATATTGCTGGTGTCCATGATAGTTGGCCTTATTATAAGTTTATTCCAGACGCTTACATCCATACAGGAACAGACTTTAACTTTTGTTCCAAAGCTGTTGGCGATACTGATTACCATACTGCTTATGGGTGGATGGATTCTTAATAATATAGTAGCTTTTATGAATGAACTTTGGGGCAATTTTTCATATTACATACGATAGATTTGAATAAGAGAATTTGACGGAGTAAGACGATGATTAGTTATGATGTAGCATTGGCACAGTTTGAAATATTTATATTAATACTGATGCGAATGGCTTCATTTATCTTCGTGGCTCCGTTTTTTAATACAGCTAATACACCACGCCGTAGTAAAGTTGCACTGGCTTTCTTTTTGACGGTTTTAATATATAGCTTGAATACAGATGTAGTTATTGAGTATGATGGGATATTTGAATACGTTGCCATAGTACTAAAAGAAGTAGTAGTTGGACTTATACTTGGTGTTATGACATCATTTTGCGTGCAAATAATAATGTTTGCAGGTAAGATAATAGATTTGGACGTTGGTCTTGCCATGGCACAGATATTCGATCCTACAACTCATATGCAGGTTGGTATTCTGGGTAACTTCTATTACTATATATTGTTGTTGTTATTGATGGTTTCAGGTATGCATCACTATTTGATAGAGGCTATATTTGAGACTTATAAGGTTATACCTATAGGAAAACTGACGCTATCACCTAGTATATACGAAACTGTAGTAGGGTTTATGTCAGATTATTTTATAATAGGTTTTAGAATTGCACTGCCTGTATTTGCTGCGACACTTATATTAAATGTTATTCTTGCCATATTGGCCAGAGTGGCTCCGCAGATGAATATGTTTGTTGTGGGTATGCAATTAAAAATATTTGTAGGTTTATTTGCAATATTGTTGACTATAGTGCTTATGCCTATGGTTTCAACATTGATTGAGAATGAGATAAAGTCTATTATGGCTAAATTAGTTAGAGGTATGAGTCCATGATAAGTTGTGAATTATTACAACAAAATAGCACGGATGAATGCGTAAAGTTGAGGCTGGCGCTTGATTTACAGTTCTTTGCAAAGGATGGTCCCGGAGGAGAGAAGACGGAGCCGGCTACAGCAAAGAAATTAGATGATGTGCGTAAGGAAGGTCAGACTGCCAAGAGTAAGGAACTCGTTATGGCAGTATCTTTGCTTGCGCTTTTTATCATTATAAAAGTCTATGTGGGCACTATGGGGCAAAGATTTATGCAGTTGTTCGGAGAGACTTATAATTCATTTAGTAAGATTGTGGATACGAGTAAAACGGGAGTTTCTGTAGATATGGCAATGTCTATAATAGAGAAGGGAATTATGAGTGTGTTAACCATCGTTTTTCCTATATTGATAATTGCATTTGTAATAGGTATTTTGGGAAATGCTTTGCAACAGCGCTGGATGGTGACAGCAAAGCCGTTACAGCCTAAGTTTTCTAAGTTTAATCCTATTAACGGTGTTAAGAGACTATTTTCCGTAAAACAGGTGATTGAATTATTAAAATCAATTGCGATGATTGCTGTTATTGGCATTGTTATATACACGACAATTGTGGATAGAGTAGATGTTTTGTTAACATTTTACAATATATCCCTTAATGCAGCTTTAGCAGAGATACTGGATATTATTATGGATATGGGGATTAAAATATGTGCCATATTCCTTGTAATTGGATTTGTTGATTTGTTTTATCAGAAGTGGAAGTTCAAAGAAGATAACAAGATGACTAAGCAGGAAGTTAAGGATGAGTTTAAAAATGCAGAAGGAGATCCGCAGATTAAAGCTCAGGTAAGGCGTAAGATGATGGAGGTTTCCAGACGACGTATGATGCAGCAGTTGCCCGAAGCGGATGTTGTAATTACCAACCCGACGCATTTTGCGGTAGCTCTGAAATATGATCCTAACCAGGGAAAAGCTCCGGTAGTAATTGCAAAGGGAGCGGATTATCTTGCTCAAAGTATTAAAGAGGTTGCAAGAGAGCATAATATTGCTATTGTTGAGAATAAGCCGTTAGCGAGAATATTATACAGCAATGTGGATATAGGTATGGAAATTCCACCGGAATTGTATCAGGCAGTTGCAGAAATTCTTGCCAGAATTCTCGCACCGGAAACGAGACCTGTATAAATCTGGTAAAATACCAATATAAACGCAATAGAATGTTGAAAAATTAGTCGAAAAATGCTACAATTATAGGATGAAATTGTGAAAGGAGACAGAAGAAGATGAAAATAAAGAAAAATGACCTGTTTATGGGCGTTTACTTGCTTTGTGCCGTGCTGTTCTTTATTATATCCATACCGTCCTGGTTATTGGATATTCTGTTGGCCTTTAATATAGCTGTTGCACTTATTGTGTTATTTAACTCGCTGTATGCAAAAGAAGTGTTGGATATGGCATCGTATCCTACCATACTTTTGTTTACAACCATTTTTAGAATATCTCTTAACGTGTCTTCTACAAAGCTTATCCTTACTAAGGGTGATGCCGGTGAAGTGGTAGAGGTGTTTGGTGAGTTTGTTGGTGGTGGTAACCTGGTTATTGGTGTTATCATATTCATAGTGCTTATTATTATTCAGTTTATAGTTATTAATAAGGGTTCTGAGCGAGTTGCCGAGGTTACAGCACGTTTTACACTTGATGCTATGGCAGGTAAGCAGATGGCTATCGACTCAGATCTTAATACAGGCGCCATAACAGACAAGGAAGCTGCTGAGAGAAGAAAGAAACTCCAGCTTGAGAACAGCTTCTTTGGTTCTATGGACGGTGCTGTTAAGTACGTTAAGGGAGATGCTACTGCAGGTCTTATTATTACAGCCATCAATATTGTTGGTGGTCTTGTGATGGGTATGATTTACCTGGGACTTGATTTTAATGAGGCTATTACTAAGTACATTATCCTTACAATCGGTGATGGTCTTTGTAGCCAGATTCCTTCGCTGCTTATATCATTAGCTACAGGTATTCTTGTTACTAAGGCATCCAGTGAAGGAGAGCTTGGTGACGAGATGGTTGGTCAGCTCCTTTCTATTGATAAGGTACTTATGATGGTTGGTTGTGCAATGACAGTGCTTGGTATACTAACACCGTTGCCTTGGTATGTATTTGTTCCTTTTGGCGTGTTGCTTATTGTATACAGCCGCAAGATTAAGAGGGACGAAGGCGTTGCCAAGATTGAGGAAGCGGTTGAACGTGAGGAAGCAGAAGCACAGGAAATCAGGCGGCCGGAAAATGTTGTTTCACTGCTTAATGTAGACCCTATTGAGCTTGAGTTTGGTTACGGTATTATTCCGCTTGCGGATGTTAATCAGGGCGGTGACCTTCTTGACAGAGTAGTTATGATTCGTAGACAGGTTGCTCTGGAGCTTGGTGCAGTGGTGCCTATTATCCGACTCAGAGATAATATTCAGCTTAATCCTAACCAGTATGTTATTAAGATAAAAGGCATTCAGGTCAGTGAGGGCGAGATTCTGTTTGACCACTATATGGCCATGAATCCTGGATATGTTGAAGAAGAAATTACAGGTATTCCAACATTTGAACCATCCTTCCATCTTCCAGCTATCTGGATTACGGAAGGGCAGAGAGAACGTGCGGAATCTCTTGGTTATACGGTTGTTGACCCGCCTTCAATTATTGCAACACATTTGACAGAGATTATAAGACAGCACATTGCAGAGCTTCTTACAAGACAGGATGTGCAGAATCTTATCAACAATATCAAAGAAAACAATTCAGCTCTTGTGGAAGAACTTGTTCCAAAGCTTCTTGGAATCGGCGAGATTCAGAAAGTATTACAGAATCTTCTTTCAGAGGGTATATCAATAAGAGATTTGGTTACTATATTCGAGACACTGGCGGATCATGCCGCAGTTACAAGAGATACGGATATACTTACGGAATATGTGCGTCAGAGTTTGAAACGTGCTATTTCTATTAAGTTCTTCCCTGTTAACGAGGTTACTAATGTAATAACAGTAGACCCGCAGGTAGAACAGGAGATTATGAATTCGGTTAAGAATACG
>JAFQIQ010000303.1 GCA_017397445.1 Lachnospira sp. | reverse complement strand
CTCAAAGGATATGGCAGTGTCTGTAACATAATATGAATATATATCAAGCAACTCTGCCGCATCTTCACGTGATGCAATTCTAATACTTGGTGTGTATATCATATATTTCCTCCTGCAATTATTCTTCACTCACTCTTTTCATCTCAAACCAGAATGTAGTGGTTTTCTCGTTACTTTCGCAACCGTACTTTGCCTTGTGAAGCACAAGTATATTCTTTGCTATGGCAAGTCCAAGTCCTGAACTGCCAAGTCTGTCTCCGGCTCCTGCACTGCCAGCAGTGCCGTCCGGCACGCCATCAATGTAAAACTCATCCCACACTTTATCAACTTTGTTCCAAGGTATTGTTTTGCCATCGTTAATAATAACAAATCGCACTTTCTTTTCTGAAGACATTATGCAAAGACTGATTTCCCTGTCCGCATATTTTATGGCGTTAGTAATGAAATTGGCAAGGACTGTCCGCATCATCTCCAAATCAGCATTTACAAGATATTCACCCTGCTGCGTTTTGTCAGTTACAACAAGCCCTTTCTCAGATATTATGGAGTCCATTCTTTTCAACACGCTTTGTGTAAGTGCATATAGCTCTACCTGTTCCAACACAGGCTCCTTTCGCTTTGCCTCCAATCGGGACAATTCCAACAAGTCCGTCACCATACCATTCATATGCTCTATCTCATCTATCATAGTTTTGGAGTACTCTTTCCTGTCCTTTTCCTCTACGTACTCCCAGTTCTCAACATACCCCCTTGTTATGGCAAGTGGAGTCTTTAACTCGTGGGTGATTCCGCGTGTCAGATTAAGACGGTTGGTTTCGTGAGCCAGCTGCTGCCGATAAACTTTGTTTATAAGTGATGATATTGTAAATATCATAATAAGCCACATGATACACACCAGAAAAATCATTCCTGTAAGTGCTTCTATGGCTAAACTTACCGGATGAAATACATACACATATGGCATGGCATACTTCTCATTCAAATAGCCAGTACCTGCAGATACACAAGTAAACAAACCATCCTCAACCTTAGTACCATACGTATATTCTCCACTCACAAAATCCTCATACAGCTGATGACACATTTGCTTTGCCTCTTTGGATAAATTAATATCTTCCTGAACCCCATATATACTCCCCACATAATGACAATCTATCTGATATAATGGAGTGTTAGGATATTCATCATCAAAATGTGTACCTCCTGTCCACTCCTCAAATCTTATGGCATCTGACGGAGGCGCAACTTTATTTTTAGGAATATAAGTATATGTTGCAAGCTCTGACATATCACTCCATATCAACTTTTCCAGGTATATATAAGTGTCATCACAAGTTCCAATTATATCTGCCGTAGAACGCGATCCACTAAGAAATGATATCCTGTCATTGGTAGGAGCATTCACAAACATATAATCGTCACCCAACAATATCACTCGCTGGTCATTAGTTAAACTAGTACCTTCACATCTGGTGATTGTAATAAAATTCTGGTCCTCTGCAATAGTTCTGTTATCATCCAGAGATTTAAGCATACTATAAAAGCCCATACCATCTGACAACGGTATGTACATATATTCATCATACACACGCTGAATAAAGTCATCTTGCTCTGTAGCCCCTGGTGCCCTAAATGACATAACCCTGCTAAAAAAATAATCTGTGTTTTCAAGATAATTCGCCCTAATCCTATCCGCTTCCTGATAAACGATGAACCCTGTCCCCAAAAGTAGCACCAATGTCAGCATCAGTATAAGCTTAATCTTAAGTTTTAAATAATACTTCTTCATATGTTATTCCTCCCACATATACCCCTTCTTGATTACTGTAGTAATGTGGTG
>JAFQIQ010000033.1 GCA_017397445.1 Lachnospira sp. | reverse complement strand
GAGTTCTGATGCCATCTGCTGTTCAACAGAATTATTCATCTGAGCCGTAGCCTCAACCTGAGTAAATGTTGCCATCTGTGCAATATACTGAGTATTGTCAGTAGGCTGCAACGGATCCTGATACTGCATCTGAGTTACCAGCAACTGCAAGAAATCATTAACATCAAGTGTTGATGCATCCTTCGCTTCATTATTCTTCTTAACAGAACTAAGCGACGCATTAGATGACTCATTCGTAGCCATTCCATTCACAATGTCTGACATTATCATAATTATCTCCTTTCCGTGCAAAATGCACTGCATTAATAAAATGTTTCAATCGTTATGCTTACGCATCACAATCTTATGCCAAATACTCTACGCTACTGTTTTCATTAACCAATGTAGCTGCAGATTCTTCAGCCTCATCAACTTCCTCATCAAAGTTAAGATTGTCAAGATTAATCTTCTTTCTTGCTTTGCTTGTAGTATGGTCGTTGTCCCTATTCTCTTCAAAGCCCTGATGATTCTCAAATGCATGGCTCTGAACAGTAACTTCAACTGCTTCTACCTTAACACCCTGGCTCTCAAAAGTCTCCTTAAGAGTACTCAACTGGCTCTCAATCGCTCTTTTAACCTGCTCATTTTCAGTCATAATCTGTGCTGTAATAACACCTTCTCTAACCGAAACAAGAACATTAACCTTACCAAGATTCTCCGGATTAAGAGCAATCTCAATACTCTGCAATGCCTGAGTATTATTAAGCTTAATAGAATCAACAACCTGTCTTACCACATCAGCCTGATTAATACTGTCAACATTAAGGTTAAGTGCCGCTTCAAAATTCTGTGACAACTGAGAAACCATATCACTCATAGAATTCACAGGAACTTCCGCTTTACCTTCCGCCTGTTCCATCATCTGATTCTGAGAATTAGCACTGTTGTTAGAGTTATTCTCTGCACCCGGCTTTTCAGTGTTATTAACTGTAATCTTTGAAGCTATTACATCTTCCACTGTCTCTGAACCCGCATCAGCATTAACTTCCACAAGCTCTTCTGCCTTGCCGTCATCATCAGCTTCATCTCCAAGACTCTCAAGCATACTCTGCAAATTCCCCGGTGTCATATCAAGCTGGTCAGCTAATTCACCGATTCTTATGCCTGCATAATCAAGAATGTTCTTAAGCGCCGCTGACAAATCAGCATCCGTCACCATAAACATAGCATCCTGTGCTCCGGTTACTTCCATAACAAGTTTAAGAATATTGCCCGGCTGCAAAAGATCCAACAGTGACAAACCGAGTACTTCCATACATTCGTTAAGCTCTTCCTCTGATACATTAAGTTCTTCCTGAATCTTTTCAAGAATATCCTTAGCTGCTTCTTCTGACTCTGAAACCACTTCTTCTTTGCGGTCAGTACCATAATCATCTGTTCTGTCAATCTCGGTATCTTTATCCACAGCATTATCCTTAACAGGTTCTGCCTTCTCTGTTTTAACAGTATCTTTAACCGCCATAACTTCTGAACCTGATGATGTTCTGTTTCCTACCGAAGAATTGTCCGCAAGCGACTTTGCCATAACATCACTAAAGCTGTTAACCTTGCCAGTCTTAACATTGGTAGCAAACTGAGTCACATCTGCTGATGCAATTCTGCTACTTCCTGTTATTGCTGAACTTACCATATTGTACCTCCTTTCCTAATAATCATATAAAAAGTTCCATAACAGAACATTTTACCTAATAATCAAGACACCCTTGTCCACTTTTCATCAATAATCAGTAACTTCCCGGATACATAATCTTTGTAAGCTTAGCTGCATATACTGGATCCATCTCCGCCATTATTGCACCTCGCTGAGCAGGAGTCATGCACAAAAGAATTGCTGCAACCAAATCAGTATCACCTGTCATCTGCTCGAGAATAGCCGCTGCATTTTCAGGGTCCATCTTCACAAATGTTTCCGACCATGATTTAACTTCCTCTGAATGAGCAAGTCTTTCCAGCACTTCTTCATATATCTTTGCCGCATTATCCGGACTTATTTCCTCATACCACTTCTTGTATTCTTCTATACTTGGAGCTTTATCATTAAATACAATCTCTCTATCAAACTTTTCTTTAAGCTCGTAATAATAAAGCTGATTCTGTTCATAAACCTTTAATCTTTCAATCTCAGCCTGCAACTGTGCAATAGTCTCAGCCGATGCCGCATTAGTTTCCTGCAGTGTAGCAAGCTCAGCCTCTAATTCCTTAATTCTTGTAAGAGCTTCTGTCAGATTCTTATATCTGTACCCTGTCTCTTCCATAACTTCTTCT
>JAFQIQ010000302.1 GCA_017397445.1 Lachnospira sp. | reverse complement strand
GGTGCATATTATAAGATTAGCACAATGTCTGCAGAGGAGAGAGCGAGAGGTCTTATAACAGCATCCGCTGGTAATCATGCACAGGGTGTTGCATATGCTGCTAAGAAGTACGGAATAAAGGCAACTGTGGTTATGCCAACCACAACTCCGCTTATTAAGGTTAACAGAACTAAGGGTTATGGTGCAGATGTTGTTCTTTATGGCAATGTATATGATGAAGCTTGTGACTATGCTATTAAGTTAGCTGAGGAACAGGGGCTGACATTTGTTCATCCTTTTGATGATTTGGATGTTGCTACAGGTCAGGGCTCTATTGCTATGGAGATTATCAAGGAACTTCCAACAGTTGATTATATCCTTGTTCCTGTTGGAGGAGGCGGACTTGCTACAGGTGTTTCAGCATTAGCTAAGTTCCTTAATCCTAATATCAAGGTTATTGGTGTTGAGCCGGCTGGAGCTAATTGTCTTGAGGCATCACTTGCTGCCGGAGAAGTTTTAACACTTCCGGGTGTTAGCACAATAGCTGACGGTACAGCTGTTAAGACTCCGGGTTCTAAGTTATTCCCATACCTTCAGAAGAATCTTGATGGAATTATAACTGTACCTGACGAGGATTTGATTGTTTCATTCCTTGATATGGTTGAAAATCACAAGATGGTTGTTGAGAATTCAGGACTCCTTACAGTTGCAGCACTTAAGTATCTTGATGCTAAGGACAAGAAGGTTGTTTCTATACTTTCAGGCGGTAATATGGATGTTATTACTATGTCTTCAGTAGTACAGCAGGGGCTTGTTCAGAGAAGCAGAATCTTTACTGTATCAGTACTTCTTCCGGATAAGCCGGGTGAGCTTGTAAGAGTAGCATCTATAATAGCTGCTGCTAATGGTAATGTTATTAAGCTTGACCACAATCAGTTTGTAAGTATCAACAGACAGGCTACTGTTGAACTTAGAATTACTATTGAAGCATTTGGTCCGGAACACAAGGAAGAAATTGTTGCAAGACTTGAAGAAGGTGGTCTCAGACCAAGAATTGTAAAGGTTAATATTTAATATTATTTACCGGGGGATAAAATATGGAAGGTAATACAATTAAAAAGTATTTATACATAGCGGTATGTGCCTTTGGAGTAGTTGCTGCCTCAATTCTTTTTTTCTTTTTCATATACAAGATTGATCATATTGGAAAGGTGCTTTCCGGTGTTACGGCAGCTATGATGCCTTTTATAATCGGTGCCATACTTGCGTATATAATATGTCCTTTGTGTAATATACTTGAAAGAGGATTTACGAAACCGTTAAAGAAGATAATGAATGAAGAACGTGCCAACAAGCTTGCTATGACTTTAAGCGTATTTTCAGGAATTATAATTGCTGTTGTGGCAGTATATATGATACTTATGATACTTATTCCTCAATTAATTGATAGTGTTGTAAGAATAGTACAGCTTCTTCCAAGTGGTGCAGATAATATTATGGCATGGCTTAATGAAAAGTTAAGCTCCAATGAGGAATTGCTCAAATACGTACAGGATATACTTGGCAAGGCTTATACCGCTCTTGCTGATTGGCTTGATAACAGTTTGCTTGATACGGTTAACAAATTTGCAACAGGTCTTTCTACCGGTGTTATAAGTATGCTTTCACTTATTATGAATGTATTTGTAGGTATAATAGTTGCTATTTATTTGCTGTTTTCAAGAAAGAGGCTTGCAAAGCAGGCTAAGTTAATAATATATAGCATTTTCAAAAAGAAAAATGCTGATTTTATTATTGACGAGATAAAATATATTGATAAGGTTTTTTCAGGTTTTATTAATGGAAAGATTCTTGATGCAGTAGTTATTGCACTTATATGCTATCTTGGAATGATGGTGTTTAAACTGTTTAATCCAGGCGATGAAACTATGAGTGAAGTACTTGTGGCTGTAATAGTAGGAATATTTAATGTTATTCCGTTCTTTGGATGGTACATTGCTTGGGGATTGGCTGCCATACTTATACTTATTGTTAATCCGGTTCAATGTATATATTTTGTAATATTCAACTTTATATTACAGCAGTTGGACGGTAATGTTATCGGTCCGAAGATTATAGGTAATACAACCGGTATATCAAGTCTTTGGGTGCTGTTTGCTATTCTTTTGTTTGGCGATATATGGGGCTTTGCAGGGATGCTTATCGGTGTTCCTATATTTGCAGTCATATATCATGGAATTAAGAGGGCTGTTTATATTAAGCTCAAGAAAAATAAACTTGAGAATATGATAGATGAGTATGAAGCAGAATATCCTAATAAATCAGATGAAGAGGATATAGAAGAAGCATCGTGGCTGGGAAGAGTGCTCAATCCAAAACCGAAGAAAGCTAGCAAATAACTTTGAATATTGTATTCAATTTAGAACAATATTTTTTAAAGGTGTCAAGTAAAAATGCTTGACACCTTTTTCTTTTAATGATATTATACGTAAGGTTTGAAATTATAAGCTAAGTCATTAGGTGTATTTATGGAAAGGTTTGTAGAACAGACATTGCTCTTTGATTTTTATGGAGAGCTGTTGAATGAACATCAGCGCAGTATATATGAGGATGCAGTGTTTAATGATTTATCCTTAAGTGAGATTGCTGATGAACATGGAATATCAAGACAGGGTGTTCACGATTTGATAAAACGTGTTAATAAGACTTTGGAAGGATATGAGAACAAGTTACATCTTATAGAAAAGTTTCTTGGGGCTAAAGAGAAGCTTCGTAAGATTGATGAACTGACAAGCGAATACATGGAAAGTAACAACTTGGAATGTATCACAAAGATACAGAATATAACTAAGGATATAATTGATAATTTCTAATCAGAGTATTACTTGTTTGCGGAGGGTTTTATGGCATTTGATGGTCTTTCAGAAAAGCTGCAGAATATATTCAAGAACCTTCGTGGAAAAGGACGACTTACTGAAGCAGATGTTAAGACTGCACTGAAGGAAGTTAAGATGGCTTTGCTTGAAGCGGATGTTAACTTCAAGGTTGTTAAGCAGTTTGTAAAGTCTGTTGAAGAAAGAGCAATAGGTCAGGATGTTATGACAAGTCTTACTCCGGGCCAGATGGTAATCAAGATAGTTAACGAAGAGATGGTTAACCTGATGGGGTCTGAAACTACCGAGATTGCTCTTAAGTCTGGTAACGAAATAACCGTTATTATGATGGCAGGTTTGCAGGGTGCCGGTAAGACAACCACAACAGCAAAGCTTGCAGGAAAGTTCAAAGCTAAAGGTAAGAAACCTTTGTTAGTTGCCTGTGACATATATCGTCCGGCGGCTGTTGAACAGTTAAAGATTAACGGTGAAAAACAAGGTGTTGAAGTATTCTCAATGGGAACCAATAACAGTCCTGTTGATATTGCTAAAGCAGCGATTGCACATGCTAAAACTAACAATTACAATATTGTTATTTTAGATACAGCCGGACGTCTTCATGTAGATGAAGATATGATGGCAGAACTTATTAATATTAAAAGTCAGGTTGATGTACATCAGACAATTCTTGTTGTTGACGCTATGACCGGTCAGGATGCAGTTAATGTAGCTTCGTCATTTGATGAAAAGATAGGTATTAACGGCGTTATTCTCACTAAGTTAGACGGTGACACAAGAGGTGGTGCGGCACTTTCAATCAGATCCGTAACAGGAAAGCCTATTCTTTATGTAGGTATGGGTGAGAAGTTGTCAGACCTTGAACAGTTTTATCCTGACAGAATGGCATCACGTATTCTTGGTATGGGTGACGTGCTCACTCTTATTGAGAAAGCAGAGGCTCAGCTTGACAGGGATAAAGCCCTTGAGATGGAGAAGAAATTAAAGAAAGCCGAGTTTGACTTTAATGATTTCCTCGATTATATGGGCCAGATAAAGAATATGGGCGGAATTGGCTCTATTCTTAATATGTTGCCTGGTATGGGTATGGGCGGACAGATTAAAGGTCTTGATGCCAACGCTATGGACGATGCGGAAGCAGGTCTTAAAAAGACAGAAGCTATCATACATTCTATGACAGCGAAAGAAAGAGCCAACCCTGATATTCTTAATCCATCAAGAAAAAACAGAATAGCAAGGGGTGCCGGTGTTGACATCAGTGAAGTTAACAGACTGGTTAAACAGTTTGAGCAGATGAAAAAGATGATGAAACAGATGCCGGGAATGATGAAAGGTGGTAAAAAGGGCAGATTCAGATTACCTTTTTAACATAGACATTTAATAATTTTAGGAGGTGAACAAACATGGCAGTAAAGATTAGATTAAAGAGATTGGGTGAGAAGAAGTCTCCTTTCTATAGAATTATCGTTGCAGATTCAAGATCTCCAAGAAATGGTAGATTCATTGATCAGATCGGTACTTATGATCCTAATTACGATCCATGTAAGCTTAACATCGATGCTGAGGCAGCTAAGAAGTGGTTAGCTAACGGTGCTCAGCCAACAGAAGTTGTTGCTAAGCTTTTCAAGATGGCTGGTATTGAGAAGTAAAACTAGTGGAGGTATTTTCGATGAAAGAATTAGTTGAAGTTATTGCTAAGGCACTAGTTGACAATCCGGAATCAGTTGTTGTTACAGAGACAGAGAAAGAGAAGGCAATTGTTGTAGATTTAAAGGTTGCTCCTTCAGATATGGGTAAAGTAATCGGCAAGTCAGGAAGAATTGCTAAGTCAATCAGAACAGTTGTTTCTGCTGCAGCTACAAAGACTGATAAGAAAGTTATTGTTGAAATTGATAACTAATAATTGGAGTGGTATCTGTGTTTTACAGGTATCGCTCTTGTTTTTTTCTAATTGATTTGTTATATTAAATGTGTTTACAGCAATACACATTTTGAAAGGAATCGAATATGGAAGATTTATTGAGAGTAGGCGTTATAACATCTACACATGGTATAAGAGGAGAAGTTAAAGTATTCCCAACAACTGATGACCCTGCGCGATTTAAAAAGCTTAAAAAATGCATTATACCTTTAAAGCGTGAAAATGTAGAGCTTGAAGTGGCTTCTGTTAAGTTCTTTAAGCAGTATGTCATATTAAAATTTAAAGAGTATGACAACATTAATGATATAGAGCAGTTTGTGAAGAAAGATATCATGGTTACAAGAGAGAATGCAGTTAAGCTTGAGCCGGGTGAATATTTTATCTGCGATTTAATTGGTTTAACAGTAGTTACTGATGAAGGACAGACACTTGGAACTCTTACAGAAGTGTTGGAAACAGGTGCTAATAATGTATATGAAGTAACAACTTCTGATGGAAAGACAGTGCTTATTCCTGTTATAGACCAGTGCATAATTGGTCACGATATGGAAAAGAAGACATGCACAGTGCATTTGTTACCGGGATTACTTGATATTAATTAATATTTTAATTTATTATAAAAAATGCTTGCATTTTGCGTAGAATTGT
>JAFQIQ010000301.1 GCA_017397445.1 Lachnospira sp. | reverse complement strand
GGACACAGTTATGGTAGATAATAATTGCGCTTATTGTATGGAAGGCGAGCTTGTTGCTAAGTTCGGTATTAAGATTTGTGAATTGGAGACATCTAAGGTGTATCTTTTTAAGGAGCAGAGTCATCCGGGCAGATGTATCGTTGCTCACAAGAAGCATGTAGGTGATATGAATGAGCTTACAGCTGAGGAGAGAGCAGCTTACTTTGAGGATGTTGCAAAGGTTGCAAGAGCTATTATGGCAGCATTCAATCCTGATAAGGTTAACTATGGTGCATATGGTGATACAGGTCGTCATTTGCATTTTCACCTTGTTCCTAAGTATAAGGATGAGTTTGAATGGGGCGGTGTGTTCCTTATGAATCCTGATCAGAAGTATCTTTCAGAGGAAGAGTATGCTGATATGATTACTAAGATTAAGGCTGGTTTATAATATCAAGTTATAGTTTTTTATCGAAGGCGTGGTTTTAGCAGGTTGCCACTGCAACCACGTCTTTTTGGTTTGGAAGGGGTACATATGTCTAAGTATGATAATTATTATAAAAGTGCTTATTCGGATATGGATTATGATGAACAGTTGCACCTTAGCCTTGAACTGCAACAGGGAGAAAATGTTTTGTGGCAGGGAAAACCTAAAAAATCTGCAAAGGTGTTTAATAGCGTGTTTTCAGCAATGTTACCTTTTGTACTGATTTGGCTTGCTGTGGATGGTGCTATAATTATAGGGATGCTTGCATCCGGTGGTATGGGAGAGGCAGGCTTTTTTATTGTTCCTTTTTTTGCACTGCATCTTATGCCAGTCTGGATATGGCTTGGAGGAATTATAAAAGCGGTTGCCGGTAATAAATTTAATCAATATGTCATAACTGACAGAAGAATACTTATTAAAAAAGAAAGCGTGCTTTATAATTCTATATATTTTACAGAGATTAATAACGTAAATGTTAAAAGGTCATTTGGGGACACACTGGCAGGAACCGGTGATATTTATCTTGTGATAGGCGGAGTTGGCAGTGAAGGTATCTTGGATATTGCTGATTATGAACAGGTGTGTATGATGATACAGAACAAATTGTTGGAATTAAGACAGGCCGGACATATTCCACAGCCACATGCTAATTATAGAGATAATGTGGTTTATGGAAATTATCATAACAGTAATATGGACGTATTCACAGAGGGGACTCAATATGACAATACTCAGTTTGTTGTTAATGGTCAGTTTGTGGGTAATCCCGGTGAGATGAATGCGAATAATCAGGTTTATAATGAGTACATGAATGAAAATAGTACCGGATATAATAATCAGAATTATTAGAATAAAGGAGTATAGAATATGTCAGGACATTCAAAATTTGCTAATATAGCACATAAGAAGGCTGCTAATGATGCGGCTAAGGGTAAAATCTTTACAAGAATCGGTAAGGAAATCATGGTTGCTGTTAAGGAAGGTGGCCCGGATGTTAATAATAACAGTAAGTTAAGACAGATTGTTTCAAAGGCTAAGGCGGCTAATATGCCTAATGATACTATCGATAGAGCTATTAAGAAGGCTGCCAGCAGTGATATGACTGATTTTGAGTCAGTAACATATGAGGGATACGGTCCTAACGGAACTGCTATTATTGTTGAGGCGTTGACAGATAACAGAAACAGAGCAGCTTCAAATATCCGTAATGCCTTTACAAAGGGTGGCGGTAATGTAGGTACACCGGGATGTGTTTCATTTATGTTTGATAAGAAAGGTCTTATGATTGTTGCTAAGGAAGAGTGCGACAAGGATGCTGATGACCTTATGATGCTTGCTCTTGATGCAGGTGCAGAGGATTTCGCAGAGGAAGAGGACAGCTTTGAGATTACAACAGCTCCAGATGATTTCGGTGCGGTTAATGATGCACTTACAGAGGCCGGAGTAACATTTGCTTCAGCAGAAGTTACAATGATTCCACAGACATATGTTGAACTTACATCTGACGAGGATTTGAAAAAGATGAGAAAGATACTTTCACTTCTTGATGATGAAGATGATGTTCAGAATGTATATCACAACTGGGATGAGCCGGATGAGGAATAATTAAATTCATTGACGGTTTTTGTAAAAAATGATAACATTGAATTGTATTGAAGAGATGCAATTCAATGTTATTTTTTGCATTTTACGTGACTAAGACTTGGAGGAATGACGGTATGAGAAGATTAAGTGCGTTAATTATGGCTTTGTGCCTCTTTGTTTCAGTTGTTACTAATGGTGGAAATGTGGTGTTGTACGCAAGCGAGGGGGATAATAACAATCAGGGAGTGGTTGAGATAAGCCCTAATACTGATGGCGTAGAGAAAGAACCGGAGCTGGAAAGATTTTATTATGTGGAGGATGGCGAACCTTCAAAGTATGGTTATCAGGCTATGAAGTTTGTTGATTCTGAAGGTAATGATACTGAGATTAATAGCGGTTTTGTAGGTCCGGTTAATGTAAAGGGAACTTTACCGGCTGCATATAAGTCTCCATATATTACAGGTATAAGAAGTCAGTCTCCGTATGGAACATGCTGGGCCCATACTGCTATGGCGTGTATTGAAGCCGGTATGATAAAGAAGGGGCTGGTGACAGATGATATGATTAATCCTCAAACAGGGGATTTAAATCTGTCAGAAAAACATCTGATATGGTTTGCAAAAGGTGCTACTGTGCCTGATGAGGAATCTTATCTTTATGGTGAAGGCGGAGGTCTTGGTTGGGATGCTCTGGAGTCAGGCGGTAATTATGATGATGCATATTTTGCCTTATCTAAATGGTGGGGTGTTGAGCAGGAGGCTAATTTTCCGTATTCAGATTTTACGGATGGGTTAGCGGAAGCTGCAAGATATAATTCTTACGGACATTTGCAGGATATGTATATTATTAGTCCGGAAGAAAGGGAGGCAGCGAAACAGGCTGTTCTGGATTATGGTGCTGTGTTTACGTCTTATTATTCCACTGATTCATATTATAAAAGTGTTGAATACAATGGAGCGTATACATATTCATATCGCTATCCTTCGAAGGCTTTGACTAATCATGCAGTAACCATTGTGGGATGGGATGATAATTATCCAAAGGAGAATTTTAAGAGTCAGCCCACAGCCGACGGTGCATGGATATGCAAGAACAGCTGGGGTGACTGGTGGGGCGTTGATGGATATTTTTATATATCTTACGAGGATGCTACCATATATGACTATGTTGCATTTAATATAGAATCTGCTGATAATTATGATAATAATTATCAGTATGATGGTGAGACCAGTGGTGGTATAGCGTCATCAAGTGAATTGTATGGTGTCAATGTTTTTACGGCTGCAGGAAATGAAAAGTTGAAAGCGGTGGGATTCTATTCTCAAATAGGTTGTGTTGACTATACTGTTAAAGTGTTCAAAAACTTTACGGCCTTGGATGAGAATACAGGTCAGTCAGGTAGCAGCGAATATATTGATGATGCGGTTGCTGCGGTTACGGGAAGTGAAGTATATCCGGGATATCATACTGTTGAGTTAGAAGAGCCGGTAACATTACAGGCAGGGGAAAAATATGCGGTGGCTGTATCGTTAAAGTATTATGATACGGACAAAAGCAGATATATGTATCTTGTGCAGTTTGACGGCTATTCTGATGATGTGGGTAAGTCATTTTATTCCTATGTGGATGGTGCGTCTAAAGATTTAATTTCTTATGAGGCTAATGTGTGCATTAAGGCATTTACTGATAATGCGGTTAGTTACGATGTGTCTGTTGACAATATTGCTGTTAAAGATGGAACTGTCGAATATAATGGTACAAGTGAGAATTTCGAGGGGAAAGTAGCGCTTCCTATATGCGGTAAGTCAGAAATTAACGGAATTACAGTTGTTTCCGGTGTTACGGCAGAATTAATGCTTGATAATGTAGATATTGCTAACCTCACAGTTGATGGTCAGGTTACTATTTATGTAGGGGGAGAATGTAATATCGGTAACATTATCGTGAATGAAGGTGGAAGTCTTACAATAAAGGGCAACGGTAAGCTTGTAGCAGGGAAAATATCAGGAAATGCCGATGTTAGCAACATTTTTCTTTGTATAAATGAGCTGAATGGTGAGCTTAGCAAGAACGATTGTATGGTTAAGTATAAGGATGTATACAATGTGTACGGTAGCTATAAGCTTGTGTCAGACCTGACAGTGGCAGAAAATGAGAAACTTGTGTTATCAGAGAATACGCTGCTTTATACAGGAAGTGCAAAAATAAAGAACAGTGGTATTATTGATATAGCCGTTAATGCCAATATTTATAAGTTGGGCTTAACTGAGGCCTCGGTAGGCACTGAAATTGTAAATACAGGAAGTGTGAACAGATATTTTGCGGCGGAGTACTTGTTTAATTATGACAAGGGTGGTCAGGGGTACAATTCCATAAAGACAGTTATCAATGATGACAATGTGGTGTTCACATATGATAATGGAGAATACCATATCTATGGTATTAATGAAGAGTATAATTTAATGTTGCATGTTAATAATCTGAGTGATGCGGTAAATACACCTTTAGTAGAGGTTAATAAAAAAGATGTGTTGCTGGATGCTTATTGTATTTCCATAGGTAAGCTTGTTGCTAATGTTGATATGGTTTTGAAGGCTGATGATAGTAGATTCAATACAATTGAGACTGCTAAGGATGTTGTACTTGGTATTAACGGTTCTGAGAGTGTTACGGCTAAGGAGTTTAGCGGATTAGGTAGCATTACTTTGATTGATGACTCTACTTCTTTAGAGGTTTCGGTGGAAGAGGTTAATTGTTCTCTTAGAATTGAAACAGGAAGTGTGGATATCGGTAAGCTTGGTGCTGATATAGATGTTGTCGGCGGCAGTATTAAGATTGCAGATGCGGGTTCTTATAAGGTGTATGACGGCAATGGCGGTGAGGCGGTTTATAAAAGAATGGCACCTAATTCAAGTGCGTATATAAGATATGAAAATGGCACCCAAAGATATGCATTGCCATACGCACATGTTACTGACAAGGAATATCTGCATCTGTGGCTTCCAAAGAATGTGGACATAAGTTTTAGCGAGAATATGATTGAAACTGTGTGTCGTTACGGAGTTAACAGTAAAGGCGTAGAAAAGTGGTTAAAAGTCGTGGATAAAAACTTCTTTAAGATAAAAGAAAATGGCACGGCATATGGATATGAGTACAACGGTAAATTGCAAAGACTGGAGAT
>JAFQIQ010000300.1 GCA_017397445.1 Lachnospira sp. | reverse complement strand
GTGAGAGAATTAAAAAAATATCTGCTACAGTTTTTAATTATGAGTCTGATAGTGATATGTATATTATGGGAGATATTAATTCAGATGTGCCTAAAGGGTACGGTTATGATATAATGAGTATGCAGGATATTGACAGAAGAAGAATTGCTATGGGCATTCATGATACTGTTATACAGAATTTAACAGCACTTATGCTTAAAAATGATTTTGTAATTAAACTTCTCAATTCAGATGTTCAAAGGGCAAAGTTGGAATTAGAAGGAGTTAATAAAATTCTTAAGGGAAGTATCAATGAGCTTAGGGATATAATATATGATTTGCGTCCAATGAGTCTTGAAGATCTGGGTTTTGAAGATGCATTTAATAATTTGATTAATAAACTGTCATCAAAAACAGATATGAAAATTGTTACTAAATACGAGGCTGATATTAATGAAGTGGATTCAGTAATACTTAGTAATCTGTTAAGAGTTATACGAGAGTTATGTACTAATTCCATAAAACACTCTAAGGGAACAATTATTACGGCATCAGTTAAAGCTGATAAAAATAATATTAATATAATTGTAGAGGATAATGGTGTAGGTTTTGATTTCGATGATTCAGATACTGTAAACAAGACTACACATTTTGGTTTATCTATGATTACCGATAGAGTTAAATATCTTAACGGTACAATAACAGCAAAGAAACTTCAGAGAGGGATAAGATTTAAAATAGTTGTTCCAAAGAGTATAAAGGAGGAGACAGAAACATATGGTCAAGATAGTAATAGCTGATGATCATAAGATGGTTCGCGAGGGGTTAAAACAGCTTCTTGAATTAGAGAATGGATTTTGTGTTGTGGGGGAAGCTAGTGATGGTTTTGAATGTCTTAATATAGTTAATAAGAAAAATCCGGATGTTATTCTCATGGATATTAATATGCCTAATCTTGATGGACTTCAAACATTGAAAATTATGAGACAACAGAATATGAATCATAAGGTAATTATGTTGACAATACATAATGATATAGATTATCTGATTAAGGCTATTGATTATGATTGTAATGGTTATGTGTTGAAGGATTCAGAAATTGAAGTTCTGAAGAATGCTATAACGACAGTAATAGATGGTGAAATATTTATAGAATCCTCAATGACGCCAACTCTTAATGCCAGTCTGGCAAAGAGAGATGTTGAGATAGAAAAACTTGAAGAATTGACTTCGAGGGAAATAGAAGTTCTTAAGATGATTACTAAAGGCTTTCTTAATAAGGAAATAGCTTCAGAACTTAACATAAGTGAAAGAACAGTTAAAAATCATGTGTCAAATATATTTAAAAAGATTGATGTGTCAGATAGAACACAAGCAGCAGTGTTTGCTATAAAGAATAACTTAGTTGATATTAATTAAAGATAATAGTTGTGCGGTCTGTAATGTGGATTGCACAACTATTTTTGTTTCACGTGAAACAAAAATGTTTGGTATGAAATTTCTTTTTTAACATCTATGTGCTGCTTTTTATGTTTCACGTGAAACGCGAACAGTAAATCTAATGAATGTTCCACGTGAAACATAGTTAGCTATATAGGAATCAATGTTCCACGTGAAACTTAAATAAAAAATTAAATATTTATATGGAATTAATTGTTATAGAGTGTTATAATCAATTAGTAAGTTTTATATTTATGGATGTATAATTATTAATGAAGCAATTAAGTCAGGTTGTGGTGAGAATGTCACAATCGGTTAATACATTTATGTACATCCTTGGAATGGAGATTAAGATGGGAAGAATAATAGCAATTGCCAATCAAAAGGGTGGTGTTGGCAAGACAACTACAGCTATCAATTTATCTGCATGTTTAGCAGAGGCCGGACAAAAAGTATTAGTTATAGATATTGATCCGCAGGGTAACACAACCAGTGGATTAGGTGTGGTTAAAGATGAAGTAGAGCAAACAGTTTATCAGGTGCTTATAAAGGAAACAGATATTAAAAATGCAATCATAGAGGAGATATATGATAAGTTGGATATCATACCTTCAAATGTTAATCTTGCCGGAGCAGAAATTGATTTGATTGATGTAGATGAGAGAGAATACATTTTAAAGAAGGCAATAGCAGAAGTAAGAGAAGACTATGATTTCGTTATATTAGATTGTCCGCCATCTCTTAGTATGTTAACTGTTAATGCTATGACAGCAGCTGATACAGTACTGGTTCCTATACAGTGCGAGTATTATGCATTGGAAGGTCTTACACAGCTGATACATACGATTAATCTTGTAAAGAAAAAGCTAAATCCAAGCCTGGAGTTGGAAGGCGTTGTATTTACTATGTATGATTCAAGAACAAATCTTTCTTTGCAAGTGGTAGAAAATGTTAAAGATAATTTGAAGCAGAACATATACAAAACAATAATTCCTAGAAATATCAGGCTGGCAGAAGCACCAAGTCATGGATTACCAATCAATATATATGATACAAAGTCTACAGGTGCAGAGAGCTATAGGTTATTGGCGGAAGAAGTTATTAATAGGGATATATAAAAGAGAGGAAATAATTATGGCAACAAGTAAAAAAGAAACAACAAAAAAGACAGCGGCCAAAGCATCTAAAACTTCCGGAGGAAAAGGACTTGGAAGAGGATTAGGTGCGTTGATAAGAGAGGATGTTTCTGAATCGGAGCAGTCACAGGTAAAAGAAGTTGTAAAAGAAGTGATTAAGGAAGTTGTAGTTAAAGAACCGGCAGAAACTATGGTTAGATTATCTTTAATTGAACCTAACAGAGAGCAGCCAAGAAAGATGTTTGATGAGGATTCTTTAATAGAACTGTCAGAGTCCATTAAGATGTATGGTGTGTTACAACCATTGTTGGTTCAAAAGAAAGGTAACTATTATGAGATTATTGCAGGCGAGAGAAGATGGAGAGCATCTAAACTTGCCGGACTTAAAGAAGTACCAGTCCTTATCAAAGATTATTCTGATCAGGAAGTTATGGAAATTGCTCTTATTGAAAATATTCAGCGAGAGGATTTGAATCCTATTGAAGAAGCACAGGCATATCAGAGATTAATCAAAGATTACAGATTGAAGCAGGATGAAGTAGCAGAAAAAGTGTCTAAATCAAGAGTTGCAATTACGAATTCTCTTAGATTGTTAAAGCTTGATAAAAGAGTTCAAGAGATGGTTATTGAAGGAAAGTTAAGTAACGGTCAGGCGAGAGCTATTATTGGAATTGAAGATGGTGACAAGCAGTATGCAGTTGCTATGAAGATATTTGATGAAAAGCTTAATGTTAGAGAAGTTGAGAAACTTATGAGAGATATTGATAAACCATCAAAAGCTCCGAAAGCGTTACCTGAGAATGATTTTGTGTATAGAGATCTTGAAGATAAGTTTTCTAAGATTATGAAAACCCAGGTAGTTATCAAAAATAAGAATAACAATAAGGGTAAGATAGAAATCGAGTATTATTCTCAGGCAGAACTGGAAAGAATATATGAGATGTTGTCACAATTGGATTAATATAGAATATATAGTATATATTTTATTAATAATAATGGAGGAATAACAAATGCCGGTTAATTTTTATGGTTTGTTTACGGTGGATATTGTCTATGTCATAACAGGGCTGGCAGCTGTTACGTTGATATCAATTATCATTGCTATTGTTGCAGTTGCAAAAGCTACTTCTATGAAGAAAAAGTATCAGGAATTTATGCAGGGAGAAGACGGTAAGTCTGTTGAGAAACTTATTAAAGATAATGTTGATAGTATAAGAGAATTGAAGGAAGTAAGTTCTCAAAATGAAAGTAATATCAAGGATATTTATAATAAGATGCAGTATGCTTTTCAAAAGCTTGGACTTGTTAAATATGATGCATTTCATGAAATGGGTGGTAAATTAAGTTTTGCACTCTGTATGCTAGATAAGAGGGATTGCGGTTATATTATCAATGTAATGCATAGTAATAATGGTTGTTTTGCATATACTAAGGAGATAGTTAACGGTAAATCATACATTGATCTGGGAGCAGAGGAGCAAAAGGCGTTGGATCAGGCATTGGCAGGCAGTAATGGAGATGCACAACTTGGAAAGAATATTAACAAGATGCTTGAAGATTAGTGAAAAATAGTGCATAATGGCATAAGAAAGCGATTTAAGAAAGGATAAGAATTATGTTAGATTTAAAATTTTTAAGAGAAAATCCGGATGTAGTAAAGCAGAATATCAAGAATAAGTTTCAGGATAGAAAATTGCCTTTGGTTGATGAGGTTATTGAACTTGATGCACAGGCTCGTGCGACTCAGACTGAGGCTGATGAACTTAGAGCTCAGAAGAATAAGATTGCTAAGCAGATTGGTGCGTTGATGGCACAGGGCAAGAAGGAAGAGGCTGAAGAGGTTAAGGCACAGGTTGCTTCTATTTCAGCAAGACTTGCAGAGTTAGAGCCAAAAGAGGCTGAACTTAATGCAAAGGTTACACAGATTATGATGACAATTCCTAATATCATTGATCCAAGTGTACCTATCGGTAAGGATGACAGTGAGAATGTTGAGGTTCAGAAGTATGGCGAGCCTTTAGTTCCTGAGTTTGATATTCCATATCATACAGATATTATGTCAAGATTTGACGGTATTGATCTTGATGCAGCAGGTAAGGTTGCAGGTAATGGTTTCTATTATCTTATGGGTGATATTGCAAGACTTCATTCCGCAGTAATATCATATGCAAGAGATTTTATGATTGACAGGGGATTTACTTATTGTATTCCTCCTTTTATGATAAGAAGTAATGTTGTTACAGGTGTTATGAGTTTTGATGAGATGGATGCTATGATGTATAAGATTGAAGGTGAAGACCTTTACTTAATCGGTACAAGTGAGCATTCAATGATTGGAAAGTTTATTGATACAATTACACCGGAGTCTCAGCTTCCAAAGACTCTTACAAGTTATTCTCCATGCTTTAGAAAGGAGAAGGGTGCGCACGGTATTGAGGAGAGAGGTGTGTATAGAATTCACCAGTTCGAGAAGCAGGAAATGATTGT
>JAFQIQ010000299.1 GCA_017397445.1 Lachnospira sp. | reverse complement strand
TGCCTCTTCTTTCACAGTGTCGGCAATCACTATACATCCCATATACACGCCTTCTTTAGCAATATATACAAGAGTTCCGACTTTATGACAAGGCACATACTTTATCTGTTCCTTTATCATAAGCTTTTCGTTACCTGCAATAACTGTTTCTCCGTCCACCTTCACTTTAATTCCGTGTCCCGATATTTCCTCACAATCAGAAACCATCTCTATATCAACAACACCACCCTGTGATGCAAACGCATTTTTAACAGAAAGTGCCACCGGATGGTCCGAAAAACTCTCTGCATGGGCCGCCAATTCAAGTATCTTCCCTTCCGTAACTCTGTTAAATGTAGCAACTCCCTCAGCCACTTCTGCTGCCTGTACCGGAATGATTTCCTGTATGGCAAACTCGCCTTTTGTAAGAGTTCCTGTCTTGTCAAACACAATAGTTTCAAGCTTCGCAACCGCCTCAAGGAAATTGCTTCCCTTAACAAGAATACCATTCTTTGAAGCCGCACCAATTCCCCCAAAGAAGCTAAGAGGCACTGATATCACAAGGGCACACGGACACGATATTACAAGGAATATACAGGCACGCTTAAGCCAGTCAAACCATCCGCCTAAGAATATTGGCGGTACAACAGCAAGCACCACTGCCGCGCACACAACAAATGGTGTGTAATATCTTGCAAATCTTGTAATAAAGTTTTCGACCTTAGCTTTTCTACTGCTGGCATTTTCCACAAGTTCAAGAATCTTAGCAACTGTTGAATCATCAAAAGCTTTAGTTGTTCTTACGTAAAGCACTCCGCTTCCGTTAACACAACCACTGATTATCTCATCCCCTGCCGATACGTGTCGCGGCACAGATTCTCCTGTAAGAGATGATGTATCAACCATAGAATCACCTTCTACAACAACTCCATCGAGAGGAATACGCTCTCCCGCTTTAACCACTATAACCGTACCAACCTCAACATCATCAGGGTCAACCTGCTCTATCTTGCCATCAACCTCAACATTGGCATACTCCGGACATATGTCCATAAGTTGCGCAATGGACTGTCTTGACTTATTGACAGCGTAATCCTGAAAAAGCTCACCCACCTGATAAAAAAGCATAACTGCCACTGCTTCCATATACTCACCTATAACAAAGGCACCAATAGTAGCAATAAACATCAGGAAATTCTCATCAAATACCTGACCATTCAATATATTTCTAACAGCCTTGTATGCAATATCCCATCCGATTATGGCATATGGCACAAGGAAAATAATCAACTTTATAGGAAATGTGTTAAGCACTTGAAAGCTTTCCACATTCATCAATATGTTAACTGCTATATACACAACAGCTGCTGCAATAATTCTAAAAAGCATCTTTTTCTGCTTTGCCGTCATAGTCCTCTCCTTCCAAACAAGGGGCGGCTTCGCCGCCCCATCTTACTTACATCACAATCTTGCAGTCTTTCTCCACCTTAGAAACCTCTGCCTGAGCCTTCTTCATAATCTCATCAAACTTATCATCATCTGCTTCAATAGTGAGTTTCTGTGTCATAAAGCTAATATTTGCTTCCACAACTCCATCAATCTTATTAATAGCAGCCTCCATCTTCGCTGCACAGTTAGCACAATCCAAGTTCTCCATCTTAAATTTCTTCTTCATAGCTTATACCTCCATTACTTCTCCATAATATGCTCCATACCCATACTAAGTATGGTATGCACGTGGTCATCTGCAAGTGAATAATACATCTGCTTGCCATCACGCCTGTTTTTTATAAGTTTCGCCTGCTTTAGAACTTTCAACTGATGTGAAATAGCCGACTGATTCATATCCAGAAGCTGTGCAATATCGCACACACATAACTCCCGCTCGTGCAGTATATAAAGTATCTTCATACGGGTCTTATCCCCAAACACTTTAAACACTTCCGCCAAGTCATCCAGCAGATATTCCTCCGGCATATGCGCTCTCACCTCATTGACTATATCAGCATGGACCTCATCACAATCACATACTTCAATTTCCAATTCGCTCATAATTTATTTCCGATGCTTATTGCACCTTCCTCCCTTCTGTATGGTATGCAACCAATATTCGCTCTTTTTTAATTTGAACATATGAATATCTGTTCATATATTCATCATATCACCTTAAAACAAATAATGCAAGTACTTTTTTAAAGCACTTGCATTATTTAACTATTTTTCTTTATTTTTAGCATTAATTATGTTGATCACTCTACCTTAAACACATAAATCTCACCCTCTGCCGTTAATGCCACCAGCCTTCCATCACCTATCCTCTGATTAAATGCTATGGACACGAACTTTTTATCCTTAGGCAGCTCCAGCATAATCTGAGAACCTGCTCTTCTTGTTGCAATAACCGTTCCATCTGCCTTAAGTGCAAAGAAATATCCGGCATCCCCTTCATTTTTGAGGCCCATATCAATAGCAACAACATTCTCTAATGTCGATAAAGATAAAGGTATCTTCCATCCCTGAGGCTGACTTAATACAATCCTTCCATCTGTGTTAACAGCCATCAATACACCGCATCCTGACTTTATAGCCGCTATATCAGACATAGTATCATCTTTCACAAGCTTCAAGTCTTTAACATAATATACATAACCCTTATTGGAAAGAGCCGCATTACTTGATATGTATACAATTTTCTCCCCTTCTGGAAGTACAGACATATCAATCTGTTCTAATTTGAACACACCAACGCCGTCCTTTGCGTCAATATGCACAATCGAACCATCCTCTGTCAATATATAATTCCAGTTAAACTGCGCCCTACTCTTTTCTCCGGTGGTGGTAATCTGCTTAAACTTTACCTTTTGATTATACTCAACCAAAATCTTAAAATGTCGATTATAAAAATCATCACTAATTAGCTGAGTTCCTTCATAAACGTACACACCCAAAGAATCAATGTAACCAAAATCTAACTCCTGTCTGTTACCATTATTAATTACCTTTTTGTCCGTGTAATAAAACATTGCATCGGCCTGAGTATATCTTATCTTTTCAAAATCTATAAACTCATGATTCACATAACGGTACACTTTATCCATAAGCTTCTCTGTTTCTTTATATTCAGGAATCTTTTGAAGATATTTAATAGCCTCTGTGTACTTTCCCTCATTAAAACAGGTATTGGCATAATTGTATGTCTCGGCATCACTGCTAAATGTCTTATCAGTCCCCGATGCTTCTGCCTTCATCTGATACTCCGGAATCTCTATGGTACCCGAACACTTATCTGCCCAGGTAGGAACAGTTTCTACGCACACTTCACCGGAATCAGTTACTGCTACAATTGCTTCAGCATCACAGGCAATGCTAACATACTTTTTGCCCGCATCAAATGGTTTCAATGTTGTGGTTCCACCTTCATATGCCACTAATATTTCTCCCGTAGATGTAAGTCCGCAACAATATCCATAGTATTCGTACTCCAACTCTCTTTCTACTGAAACGATATCGGACCAGCTCTTAATTACCGGAAAACGCTTGGACATTGTAGAATCCGCAACTATATTTCCGTTAGAATTGATACCCACAAAACCACAAAACTCATCCAAACCGTTTGCAGCAGCTCCACCAAGTGACGAAAGTGCCACTACATCACTTAACTCTTTAATATACTTCAAAGAACAAACTCCATTCTGTCTATCCATATCAATCCCGTAAATATTACCATTGACAGAAAGTGCATATGTATCATTAATATCAACCAAAGCTTCCCCTGCTATTACACCTTGAGAAGGTACTATTTTTTTATTATTAATATCATAAGACATTAATTTGCCATCCATAGTCAGCATATATACGCGATATGGGAGTGTCTGCACACCCTCATCTAAAATCAATACATACCAATCAATAATTACTTTTCTATACTTTACTGATTTGTTATGTGCAAGTAACGGCTTAAATATGTTCTCATAGGTATCCTTAGGTACACTGTCCACTGCCACCGCCATCTTAAGATTACCCGACTTATCAATATAACTGTATTCCAGTCTCTGAAGCACCTCTGTATCAGCAAGCCCCACATCGTTTCTTTTAATTATGTTATCCAAAGACAAAGCTGCAGCATTCATCTTCTTAATAGCTGTAACCTTACCGGCCACATCATCATATCCCAGATAATCCTGCTTCATCATATTCATAATCTTAATCTGCAAATCCCCGGAGTCCTTATATTTCGGGATTTTTCTTAAATACTTAATAGCCAGATAATATTTTCCATCATTCATCTTAGCTACTGCATACTTGTAAGTTTCCTCGTCATTAGCAAATGTCTTTTCCTCAGGAATACTTGCTGTAGGAATCTCCACTGTAGGCTGAGGCATATCAGGCAGCGTTTCTACCACAGTCTCACTTTCCTTTTCCTGTACTGTTTCAGTCTCTTTTACAACATCCTTTTCTTTGTCGCAACCGACAACAGCTGCAAGTATTGTACATAACAACAGCAGCCCCAATACTTTTTTAAATTTTCTCATCAGATTCAACCTCCTCCAAAAATGTTCCTTTTATGTCATATACGAAACAAAAAAGCTTTTGGTCGAAATCGTTCGAAAATTTTTTCATATATTTTTTATACAAAAAGCCCTTTTGCAATGTGATAATAACATCACACCACAAAAGGGCTCATTACTATACAATCTCGTAACTCATAATAATTCCGCCTTCTTCAGCGTAAAAACTGTCAAGACCGCGAAGCTTATATATGTCTACCGTTGCATTAGCAAACTTTGCTTTAATCTTATCTTTAACATACTGGGCTTTCTCGTCATTATGACAATGACCAAGCTTTACAAGGCCACCCTTGTAGCCCTTCTCGAACATCGCCTGAATCATATTATCATGAGACTGGAACTTTCCTCTTGCCTTTTTGAGAACTCCCAAAGTTCCTTCCGGTGTAGCCTCTCCCATAACTTTAATACCCAAGAGCGATGCCATTCCGCCGGCTAACTTGCTGACACGTCCATTTTTCACAAGATTATCCATATTCTCAAGAACGAAAAGTGTCCTTATCTCACTGAAATACTTATCCATGGCATTCTTCATACCATCAAAATCTATATCCTGCTTTGCAAGCTCATATGCGTGAAGTGCAAGCATCATCATGGCCGGACCTGTTGAACGGGAATCAACTAAAAGCACCTTCTTGTCAGGATATTCTTCTTTAAGCATATCAATACCCGCCTGTGCACTGGCATAACTACCGGAAAGGTTGCTACTTATAGTAACCGCAACTGCAAAGTCAGCCTTCTCAAACGCTTCCTTCCACTCACCCGGACTTGGTGCCGCACTACCGCTCTTCCCAGGATACGCTGCCAAAGCTTTCATCATAACATCAACATCAAGTTTCTCGTCATCTACAAACTCATCTTCACCTATAAGAAGTTTAAGAGGAACTGTGTCAAATCCCACTTCTCCATTCAACTCATGCTTCATACACGCCATATCACTTGACGAATCTGTTACGATAATCCATTTCATAAACAATCTCCATTCATACCAATCTCTACCATATGTAGTTTTCATTACTATATTATATGTTGATTAATATAATGTCAACCCTATGTTTATAAAAATTTAAGATTCTCCCAGTTCCACATCCATACCTGCAAGCTTCTTCATAAGCTTTACGGCATCTTTTATATCAACAACTGAATCTGCATTAACATCCATCACATCTTCATCCATCTCAACTGTCATGCTTGCAAGATGCTTCTTTATCAATACTGCATCCTTAACATCCACAAGACCGTCGTGATTACCGTCGCCATAGAGCCAGAGTGTTACATCCAACGCAACATCATCACCATCTGCAACGACACTGCACTCCTTAGTTGCATGGCCTTTCTTGCTTACCTTCATAGTGTATGTTCCAAATTCTACATCTTCAATAACGTATTCGGCGGTGTTACCCTTTACAGTTACTGTATAGTCTGCCGTTTCACTGCCTTCAGCAAAAAGCTCAATAGTTATATCATCTGTATCGCTTTCAAAGCTTGTAATTGTTCCACTGACAGTAATGCCCGGGATCTCACCCAGAACAGGATAGTCGTCATCTTCGCCCTGCTCCCAGTTGCCGTCGTTGTCGCCACTATTCAGCAGAGCCAGCACTATGCCATCAGCAAATTCGGTGGCTGTCTTGTAGGTGGTGCCGTCAAGCTCATCCAACTCGCTGTCGGCAAGATAATAGCAACTTGCGATTTCAGCATTTGTACCGGCATAATCACAGATAGGAGAGCCGTAGGAGGTAATTTCACCCACATTATGGCAGTAGGTAACGGAACTGTTATAATATGCCATCGAGACGATGCCATATCTCACCGTTCCTACGTTATAGCAGTTTTGAATGGTGCCCTTGAGCCGGCCGACAATACCGGCACCTTTACTGACTTCGCCTTCATTCCAGCAGCGGATGACAGTAGAGGCTGCATCTTCCACATCGCAAACAATGCCGACAGGAAGCCAGCCAGAGCTCACATTGCCCTTGTTGTAGCAGTCCTGTATGGTTCCTTTGTACAGATGGCCTACAATGCCGCCCGTATAATAGTACCCCGTATCATTCATGGTGTTTTCCACGGTAGCCTCGTTCACACAGCCGATCACATCGCCGTAACGTACATCGGCCGCGATACCGCCCACCCTGTAGCCATAGCCCAAGATCAACCCCCGGGTTGTGCAGTTACGGATTTCACCGCTTACATAGCCTGCGATGCCGGCAATTTCGACGTTCTTGTAATCATCTCTGTCCTCGCTGTCCCCAGTGATCACGGTGGTCACTGTGCCGTCAAAGTGACAGTTTTCCACCATACTGTCGTAAGCGACACGACCGGCAAGACCGCCCATATCGGCGCCATCCTTCGCAGGGGCACAAAAGTAACTTTCTGCCAGCGTCAGATTGCGGACGCAACTACCATCAGCGAGGTAACCAAAAAAGCCATGGTAGGAGGTGTCGGTAACCGGAGGCACACAGTAAATGCCGCTGATGGTATGGTTCTGTCCATCGAAGATACCCTCGTAATTGTTGATGAGCTCCCACTCCGCCAGAAGAGATGTATCCTCCTCACTCACATTCAATGCGTAGTCATCCATCAGCAAATCCGGGTTCACCGTGATGTCATTCATCAGCTTGGCATGAGCTGCCGCTGGATCCACGGTGAGATCTGGAGCGGTGATCTTTTCGTTAACGAATGCGGCGAACCAATACAGCTCACCTATATTGGTGATCTGGAAGGAATTTCCCTGCATACCGTCGCCTGCGGGACGAATATATGCCGTATCCGGCATCTCTCGCTCGCAGGTGAACTCGAAGTAAATGGTTACGGATGTATAGCCGATTTCGTTGATAGTGCACTGGTAATCCTCGGTGTCAATACCGCCAAGGCTTACTGAAATATCCTCTACGTTTACAGGTAAAACCGTGTCGCCGTACAAGTGAACCCTCGCCTTGAAGCGATATTTATGGCCGATTTGGAAAACTTCACCGTCGCTCATTGCAAATTCAGGTTCTCCATCGGTAATATCATACCAATAGCTGATGCCAAGGCTATAGCCCGAATCAGCAGGAACGTTGCAGCCCCACTTATAGGAATAATCCGAGTTGTCAATTGCAACACCTGCAGCGGGCTTTGTCATACCATTGATGACAATCTTGTCTACAAGGGTTTCGTAAACGGGAGCAAGAACCACGTCGCTGTCGTATACCGTGAAAGTGGTCTCGGCAGATTCACTATTATCGAACCAGCCGTGGCCGCCCACAGTAGCAAAAGTCTTATTCCAATAACTGAACACCTTGCCCCCTGGCGCAGGATCTGCCACGACATAGATAACCGTGTTCTCAGTAGCTGCCAAGATAGGTAGGGTATGTGCCTCGTCGGCGTATGCCTTACCGTTCTCCACGGTGATGTTATAAAGTCCCGTAAAGGCAGCGTTCACATTGATATCTCCGGTGCCAACCACGGTGTAGGTATCGCCCGGCTGATATGTTTTGCCGCCGATTTTCCATCCGGTGAAGGTGGAACCCGAAGGCACCGTTGCACCGAACTCAGCAAGCGTCTTAAATGTATAAGTATCACCAACGTAGACCTTTTCGGTCACGGTCTTGCCGTTGGCGGAAATGTTCAGATTTGAATAGCCGGTGAAGGCATCGCCTTCTACATAGATATTAAGTCCGTGTGTTCCTGCGGTTGGAACGGTATATACACCGTCTTCATCGGACGTTACCAGAACGTCGTTCACGTATACCTTGAGCACATCGGAATCGGTCAACTCGTAGTGATCGTCCGGCTCAATGGTGAAGGAGAAATTATCTCCCCGAGGCACGGTCCATCCTTCCTCAGGCTCGCCGAATTCGCCCCAAATCGGTTCCACGTGACAGCCTATGTAAGTACCGTCGTATACGTCAAGCGAAGGGATGACCTCCATCTCCTCGCTGACGAAGGTGATCGCACCGCGGCCGTTTGGCGTGTCGTAGTAATAAACATAACTACTTGGATCGACCGTCCACTCTACGCCGTCCACAATCAGCACAGTGTCTTTTGTGATGGCACAGTACTTCCCGTCCACAACATTGCTGTCTATCGAGATCCACATACGATAAGTACCGTAAGTGAAGGGCTTGTTCACAAAGTTTTCCCAGCTTCCATCAGGCTGTTTGACCTCCCACATACCGATATTGTTCACTATACCCAGAGTATCGTCGTTCGGTGTGGATGACCGGACGGTCGCTAAGATAAGCTCAGCTGTTCGACCCATCACCGGTCGGTAGTCCTTGCCTTCCTGCAAAGTGACCTCTACCCGTGTGATGTTGCCCAGATTTTCATTGGTGGATTCAAAGATTGCTTTGATCTCCACGTCTTCACTGCCGATGGTGAATTGATTGTTCTCCACTGTCACTCCGCCGGAGAGTACACGCCATTCCTTTAAACGGTAGCCATCATACGGCTGGGCAGTCAGGGTCACCACATCGCCCCTCTTACCGTAAACCTTATCGGCAGAGGCAAGACCGTTACTTCCTGTGGTGACAGTGACCAAATGGGTGCCCTCCGTTTTGGCGACAGTATATTGGGGACTGTAGAAAACAAGAGTGCCTTGACCGTCCCTCTCATAACTCTCGTAAAGAGTGCCGGCGGTGAAAGCTGTGCCGTTCAGGGTCAGAGTGGTGGTAGACGGCGACAGCGCATAATAGCTTCCATCACTTAAGGCGAAGCTATTCATTGAAAGTTTGAAACGATAGACACCTTCGTCAAAAGCCGCCTGGGTACACTTCTCCCAGAAACCGTAGCCCATA
>JAFQIQ010000298.1 GCA_017397445.1 Lachnospira sp. | reverse complement strand
TATAATTTTCACTGCTTTTATCAACATCTCAAAAAGAGATTTATTCGATGACGAACATTGGCTGGTTATACTCTACCATCTGCTCATTGTCCACAAGTATCTGCTTTACCACGCCATCAAACTCGCTCTCGATTTCATTCATAAGCTTCATAGCCTCAACGATTCCAAGAACCTGGCCCTTCTTAACAGTATCGCCTACCTTTACAAATGGTGCTTCTCCCGGTGCTGCTGCGCTATAGAATATTCCAACCAATGGTGAATTAACTACATTGCCTGATGCAACCTGAACCGAGTCAGATACATGTGCTACAGTGGATGCAGTCACCGCAGGTGACGACACCACTGGTGCAGCAATTGTAGGCTGTGCAATCACACCTTCTGTCTGAATGGCTACTATCTTTCCTTCATTTCTGTCTGCCTCAAATGAAAGAGTGACAGCATCATCTTCATAATCAAATCTTGTAAGCTTCGACTCGGAAACCGCATTTATAAGCTCAATAACTTCTTTTAATTCCATGGTTATATCCTTTCGATTCAATAATCAATTAATCTACATACTTCTTAAGTGCAAGTGTTGCATTGTGTCCGCCGAAACCAAGTGAGTTAGAAAGCACCACATTAACGTCGCAATTGATACCTTCGCCCTTAACATAATCAAGGTCCATCTCTTCCTCTGTCTCTGTAAGACCAACATTTGGATGAATGTAACCGTCCTCAATTGACTTAACACAGGCAACAAACTCAACTGCACCTGCTGCACCAAGAAGGTGACCAATCATAGACTTTGTTGAACTAATCTTAACATCCTTAGCAGCATCGCCAAATGCAAGCTTAATGGCTCTTGTCTCGAACAAATCGTTGTGATGTGTACTTGTGCCGTGAGCATTGATGTAATCTACATCAGCCGGCTTAACACCTGCTTCTTCCATGGCATTTGTCATAGCTCTTGCAGCACCGCTGCCGTCTTCTGCCGGTGAAGTGATATGATATGCATCACTTGAACAACCGTAACCAACCACCTCTGCATAAATCTTAGCTCCACGCTTCTTAGCATGCTCTAATTCCTCAAGTACAACCACGCCGGCACCTTCACCCATTACAAAACCGCTTCTGTCCTTGTCAAATGGAATAGACGCCTTGAGTGGATCTGTTGATGTTGAAAGTGCTGTAAGTGCACAGAAACCGCCAACACCGATTGGTGTAACACTGCTCTCTGCACCACCTGCAAACATAACATCTGCCTCGCCGTGCTGAACACTTCTGAATGCCTCACCGATTGAGTTAGTACCTGATGCACAGGCAGTAACCACATTTATACTCTTACCCTTAAGACCTAACTGAATAGCCACATTACCTGCTGCCATATTAGTAATCATCAAAGGCACAAGAAGCGGATTAACTCTTGAAGGTCCCTTCTCAAGAAGCTTCTTATGTTCTCTCTCCATAGCATCAAGACTTCCTACACCTACACCTACCGATGTACCTACTCTGTAAGCATCTTCTGTTTCCATATCAAGTCCTGAATCCTTCATAGCCTCTATCGCCGCTGCTACTGCATACTGGCTAAATTTCTCCATTCTCTTTGCAGCCTTGAAATCCATCCAATTCTGTGGATCAAAGTCCTTAACCTCAGCTGCCACCTGCGCCTTATAACCTGTTGCATCAAAACTCTTTATAAAATCAATACCAACTGTATTGGACTTAATGGCACTCCAAAAATCCTGAACATTTAAACCGATAGGAGTGATTGCTCCCATACCTGTAACTACTACTCTACGCATTAGATATTCATACCTCCGTCTACTGAAATAATCTGACCGGTAATATAATTAGCCGCGTCAGAAGCAAGGAAAACTGCT
>JAFQIQ010000297.1 GCA_017397445.1 Lachnospira sp. | reverse complement strand
GTGGGAACGAAGTACATAGTTGGTTTTTGTATGATAACCAGGATTTTTTGACGTTTTCTGATGTGATAGTGCATTCAGACGGAGAGAAGTATTTTATATACAAGGAATGTCTTTATGGATATTCAGTTTTGCGATTGGGCGATATGGCATCCATGCATTATGTTCCGCGTGGGTTTGTTACTCCGGGTGAGATAACGATGGCTATTGGCGAGTCATTTATTATGACCGATTTTTATTATAGTGCAGAAAATGATATGTTGGCTGCCAATGGTTGCTTTTGGGCATGTCCAAGTGATGTTGTTGCCATTGACTTTAAAAATCCACTGGAAGAACCTAAAATGATGCTTTCTATTCACGAATTTATGGACCCTGAATATGCCAATGATGAGTGGGATGATGTTATATTTAAATCGTGGGAAGATAATTCGTTGGTTGTTAATGTGGGAGATGAACAGGAGGCAAAATGTTTTACAGAGAATCTGAGAATACGTATTAGAGAGTTTGTGAATTAGATTCTATGCAAAACTCCAATTTAATGTTATAATATGGTAAGAGAAAAGTGCGTTAATATGTTGTGCGGAGGAATGCACCTTTGACAGAATACGAAAGGATGGGGATTTTATGAAATGTAAGAGAGTTGAATTTGTTGCAGATGTTGTTCAGTATGAGATTGGCAAGGATATGGAAGATGGATTTGCTAACTGGACTGATGTAGTGACACAGGGATGGATTGTTACGGACTTTCTTGTGAAGATTACAAGAGAGGATGGTACGATTGTGTGCCCTTACATAAAGAACAGAAGAGGATACACATTTATTGGAGAGGGTGATTATATAATCACTGATGCAGACGGCACTAAGCATGTGTGCGGTGCTGACAAGATATGGAAAAGATATGAGAAGGTGGACTAGAAGATATGAAGCGTTTTTATGAAAGACAAGATAATATGGGTTACACAGAGGTTGTGGACAAGGATGCGAGCCTTGATGTTATTGGGTTTGACTTGATTAGATTAAATCCCGGGGAGGCTCTTTCTTTGGAATCCGGCGAGTATGAGCTTGGATTGGTACTTCTTTCAGGTACATGTACAGTTAAGGCGGGAGATTTTGTTGCTGAAAATATTGGCGGCAGACGTAATGTTTTTGATGGAAAGCCTGCAACAGTATATGTTCCAAGGGATACAGCATATGATGTGACTGCAACAGGCAGCGGTTTGCTTGAGATTGGTGTGTGCAAGGTGAAGGCTGATAAGAAGTATGAGCCATTTGTGGTGTTGCCTGAGGATATTATTACAGAGCACAGAGGTAAGCTTAACTGGCAGAGAGATGTTAATGATATTATTACTTCTAAGTATGAAGGTAAGGTTGACAAGATTGTCCTTGGTGAGACTTATGGTTGTGCAGGCCAGTGGTCAAGCTATCCTTCTCATAAGCATGACACAGACAATATGCCTTATGAGGTTAATATGGAGGAGATTTATCACTTTAAGGTTAATCCCGCACAGGGCTTCGGTATTCAGGTTATGTACAATGATGATATGACTTTGAAGGAGAGTTACATCGTTCGTGATGGCGACAGTATTGCGATTAAGGACGGTTATCATCCGGTGGCAGCAGCTCCGGGATATAGCGTGTATTATCTTTGGGTAATGGCGGGTAAGAGTGGCAGAAAGCTGACACCTTGTGATGATCCAAAGCATGCATGGGTTAAGGCTGTGGAGAAGATGGTTTAAGTGGCGAGCGAGGAATGTGATGGAAAAGAAAAGATTATGGGTTCTGATAATTCCTGTGATTTTTGTGATTATAGTAGCGGCAATTTGCTTGAAAACAGGCGAGTTGCCGCTAAAAATTGTGGGTAAGATTATCAAGTTAACTGCTACATGTTTAGCAGTGGCGTTCGGTGTATCGGTGGCAAAGCCTAAAGACCGATACAAGCAGTATGCGGATGCATATAAGGATATAATAGGTGATGCATTTGCCAGAAGTAGGTCGAATTATAATAAGCTTATGAAGGCGATAACATTTTATAATGACAATAAGCATGATAAGTCTATAAAAACGCTGGAAAAGTTGCTTTCAAAGTGTACAACGGTTCGCGAAAAATCAGCGGTGTTAACTTTTATGGGCTTGAACTATAGTGATATAAAACAATACAACAGTGCTATACAATGTTATGAGGCATTGTTGGAGGAGGATCCTGATAATTCCAGAGCCTGGTCTAATATGGGATTTAGCTATTGGCAGATAGGGCGTACTGATATGGCGGCGGAAAGTTATTGCAACGCAATTGATGCGGACCCGAACAACGCTTATGCATACAACAATATGGCTAACTTCTGGTTTCGGTGCGGTGAGTTCGAAGATGCTATATATTATGGGGAGAGAGCCTTGGAAATTAACAACCGCTTGTATCAGGCCATGAGTGCTATTGCTTTGTCTTATGCACATCTTGGCGATGAAGAAAATGCTATGAAGTACGGCAGGATGTATCTGGCATACGGCGGCGAGGGCAAGGATATATTGGAGAAGATTGAGGCGATTGTGTAATAGCTAGACACATATGTCTAACACCTTAAATACGACATTTCTCACTTTGTGTCGTTTGAAAAAGGAAAAGAAAATGATACTCTGTCGATGAAAGGAGGTTTTTATATGGACCAGATAAAGATAGGTTCTTTCTTGAAAGAACTACGAAAAGGGAAAGGGCTGACACAGGAACAATTGGCAGAACAATTAAATGTTTCTAACCGTTCAGTTTCTCGTTGGGAGACCGGAAGTACATTACCTGATATAAGTATTCTTATTGAACTGGCAGAATTCTATGAGGTTGATATCAAGGAGATCATTGACGGAGAAAGGAAAAGTGAGAGTATGGAAAAAGAATTGGTTGAAACATTAGAGAAAGTAGGTGAATATACCGGTAACGAAAAGAAGCAGATTATTAAGCTTTTGAAGCTGATATTGTCATTTGCTTTGGGGAGTTTTACGCTTATATATATGACGATTATTTGCGGTGTATCTACACTTCAAGGAATTATGAAGTACGGACTGCAGGGGATTGCACTTGTTGGTATGATGTTTTCTTTCTATGGGATTATTTATTTGTTTCAGTTGCAGGATGCAATGAAGCAGGAAAAGGCGATTAAATATCAGCGATGGGGATTTTGGATATTTTACATAGTTGTATTTATTTTTTTTGCTATTGTATTAAGTTGTCTGCATAGTTTTGGTATAATATAGCTTATTAATCTAAAAGGGTTGTCTCTCTTACGAAAATTCGTTAGAGCGACAACCCTTTATTATATTCTGTATTATCCTTACAACACCTTAGACAGGAAATCCTGTAATCTCGCTGTCTGCGGATTTTCAAAGAACTCCTTAGGGGTGTTTTCTTCCATAATTGCTGTGTCTGCAAAGAACATACAGCGTGTAGCAACTTCTTTAGCGAAGCCCATCTCGTGGGTTACTATAATCATGGTCATACCAGTCTTTGCAAGTTCCTTCATAATAGCAAGAACTTCGCCAACCATCTCAGGGTCGAGGGCTGATGTTGGCTCGTCGAAGAGCATTACATCAGGGTTCATAGCCATGGCGCGAGCGATAGCGACGCGCTGCTTCTGACCGCCGGAAAGCATGGCAGGATATGTGTCAGCCTTGTCTGCAAGACCTACTCTTTCAAGAAGTTCCATTGCCTTAGCATCAGCCTCTTCCTTAGTCATAAGCTTAAGCTTAGTTGGGGCGAGAGTAATGTTTTCCTTGATAGTCATATTAGGGAAAAGGTTAAAATGCTGGAAAACCATACCGATTCTCTCACGCACTTCGTTAATATTAACCTTTTTGTCAGTAATGTCAGTGCCTTCAAAGATAATAGAACCTTCAGTTGGAGTTTCAAGCAGGTTCAGAGAGCGGAGGAAAGTTGATTTTCCGCAACCTGAAGGACCGATGATTGCGATAACTTCGCCTTTGCGGATTGTTGTGTTAATGTCCTTTAAAACCACATTGTCGCCATAAACCTTGCTTAAGCCATTAACTTCGATAATAACATCGCCGTCTTTAATTTCTTTTGCTGAAAATGTATTAGCGCTCATTAGCTCGCAACCTCCTCTCAAGTTTCTTAACAAGTGATGACAGAACTACCACGATGATGAGGTAGATGATAGCCACACCGATAAGTGGAAGCATTGCATCGTAGGTAATGCTTCGGATGATATCACCGCCACGTGTAAGGTCTGTAAGACCGATGTAACCACTGATTGAAGTCTCTTTTAAGAGAACGATAAACTCATTGGCAAGGGCCGGCAACACATTTTTAAATGCCTGTGGTAATATAACGCTCATCATAGTCTGACGGTAGTTAAGTCCCAAGCTTCTTGCGGCCTCAAACTGGCCATTGTCAATTGCCATAATACCTGAACGGAAGATTTCCGCAACATAGGCACCTGAGTTGATACCGAAGGCGAGGATGGCAACCAGAAGTTTGCTTATGTTAACTGAACCGAATATAATATAGTAAATAATCAAAAGCTGCACCATGGCAGGTGTTCCACGAATAATTGTGAGGTAAATGTTACATATAAAATTAGCAATCTTCATATTACCTGTTTTATCGTGGCTCGAACGAACTACGGCAACAAGGAAACCGATTACAATACCCATAAGTCCTGAACACACTGCGATAATAAGTGTATTAATGAGACCGGTGAGAATGTACTGGTAACGTGCATCTTCAATAAAGTCTGTCTTAAATTTTTCTACAAGGTTGAAGCCTGTAGCAGTTGCATCATTATTTCTTACAACAATAACCTGATTAGAAGTTGTGTAAGAGTCTGTAAAGTCGATGTTCTTAAGGCGGTCTTCTGTAACAGTCATACCTGAAACACCGATATCGGCCTTTCCTGACTGAACAGCAGTGATGATTGAGTCAAACTCCATATCTTCAATAACCAGCTTCATGCCAAGCTTATCAGCAATCGCATT
>JAFQIQ010000032.1 GCA_017397445.1 Lachnospira sp. | reverse complement strand
GCATTCAATACGATATTTCCACTACTGTCAATAACTATATTTTGAGATACTTCTGCCATAAGCATATCCCCAAAGGGAATGCTAAGTCCAAATCCTATAACCGCACCAACCACCGCTGTAGCAAGGTACTTAACTATATATAGCAAACGGATGTTACTGCATCTAAGACCAATCGCTTTCATAACACCAATCTCTCGGAACTCTTCGCTCATAGTAAAATTAATAGTAAATCTCAAAATCACCATAGAGATAAGTACCAGACACACACTGACAATCAGCATAATACCTGCAATAATCATATCAAATACATAACAGAATTTAATAGTTGCCTTGTCAACATTAAATAATACGCTAAGTTCTAAGTCCAAAAAGTCCTGCTTAAATGTATCATCAATATCATATACATTAACTGAATAAACTAACATTGCATTGTCTGTATTAAAGCACGCTAAGTCTCTGTCACTAATAAACAAACGATTTAAACCGATTTGGTCCGAGCTTGTAACGGCATCTTTTACGCAGCCCTTAACCACAAATTCTTTGGTAACACCGTCTGACGTTACCTTAAGAACATCCCCTACTTTACACTCATTAGCGTTAAACATAGACGGAGATAACCATACCTCTCCATCATTAATCTTTTCCATGACTTTGTCATTCTCATCGAATATGACAAGCTCCTCTTCCAGTCCCGCCAACAGCAATGTATTACTACACTCAAACTCCTTACCGTCCACAAAAACATCTTTTTCACTAACTATAACCATTTCTGAAACATCATATTTATTGTCATTCTTCTTGGCATATTTCTCATACTTTTCAAGATGGCTTTCATCCATAGTAGCAAACCAATAATCCGGCACATTGGCCTTCTCAAAATAACTATCCAGCGCCGTTGTCACTGTAACCACATTGTTGGCACTACTGGCAATAAATGTTGACGCAAGAATAATAAATATCAAAAGTATGATGTTCATGCTCTTCTTACGCTTTAAATCCTTTTTCAATATACGCAGGTACATTTTTCACTCCATTCTGAGGATAATATATCCTCTCTTTCGTTGTTTGTTGGTATGGTCACAGTTTACTATGGTAATTATTAAATAATCCTTAAATAATTTTATATTGTTAATAAGCTAAAAAAATAATCGCCCCCAGCTAACAACTTGGGGCGATTACTTCGTCATTCTCTATCAAGGAATGCCAGCCGTCTATCGGCAACACCCTTTTGTATAATTATTATTGCATTAGTCTACAGAATTGTCAATAGACTTTTTCCTCTTTGGTCTATGCTGTATGCAATGCACAACAATACTTGCAGTCAACAACATACCTGATACACCATGTGCAATCCCCATCCACATTCCTGGAAATGGGCGAAGCAACATACCTGTTGCCATAACAATAACCAGCGACACTGCCATCACGCAATTAACAATTAGCATCTTTGTTCTCTTATTCATTCTGTCAAACCACCTTTATGTAATCTTGTTAAGTTATGTCTACCCCAATCACGCAGTAATTAGGCGCAACTAACTACTTAAACAAGATTACACTATAGGATGCTTTACGTATAGATGTAGATTGCTGGAAATTTGACCTTAACCATCATCTGCTTTTTCTTAATTTAATGATTGGCAATACAATTGTGTATTCTTTTTCATCCTCCTTGTTCCACCATTTCACAACATAATTAACCTTTGCCAAATACGGAACATATCCCTTTTGCCGCTGAGCCTGCAATTTCTCCGCAAAACCACTTGAACAACATGCTACATTACTTAACTTACCTTCCTTCATTACCGAAAAATATAATCTATAATACTTCCCTGATGAGCTTTCCTTTATATCAAGCTTACATCCCGCTCGCAGTTCTGATACATTGTCTGAACGTTTGCCCTCGGTAAAGAATCCAAGATTCACATCCCTATGAGACATAGCCATAACTATCTCCTCTGGTTCCGGATACCGCGTGTTGTCCTGCAAAAATTGAACTCCAATGGTATTCAATTTAGCACTTATTGCATCAAAGTAATCTGAATTATGGAAAACATATAGGTTATTTTTTGCTCTCGTCATTCCTACATATATACTACGCTTACGTGTATCATCAAACTTTTGACCTTGACTTACTAACATATACACATCATCAAATTCTCTTCCCTTTGACTTATGTATTGTTGACACACATATTTCATCTTTATCAGCCTTGTAAAAATCTTCAAAGCGAGCCTCTTTAAAAAAACTCTCCAAGTCTGTAAAATACTTTTTAGCCGTAGTTCGCTCAAACTGTTCAAGCATATACATACAAGACTCAAGGTTGTCGCTTTCTGCATATACACATTGCAACTTATACTTTGCCTCTTCCCACTTCTCATCTGTAATAACCGGAACATTGATTGCCTTTAGTGTATTAACAAAGTATCTTATCTCCGCCAAATCGTACAGTGAAAAACTATCATTTGACTGTAGTAATCTTGCCTTATACCCTTTTTTATTTAACAATTCCATAACAAGATACGCTTGTTCATTAGTTGTTGTTAAAATGGCAACAGTTCTTCCAGACACAGTACCTACATTTCTTCTGGCAAGCTCTAATCTATTAATTGCAGCCATTTCTAATGATGTGCCATTTCTTATTATCTGAACCTCACCAACATCTTGTTTAACCGACATTATTTCATTCTGCTTCATTCGATTACTTATTAACTTAGCAAATGTATTTGCAGTCCACACAATCCTCTTACTACTTCTATAATTTTGTAGTAGCTCATACATTTTCGCTCCTGGAGCATTCAACAATGCTCCCATATATTTCGAGTCAGAGCCACGAAACTCATATATATTCTGGTCGTCATCACCTACTGCAATAACTCTCATATCTTCATTTCGCTCCATTAACGCCCTAACAAGGTTATATTCATTGACATCCATATCCTGTGCTTCGTCAATAACAAGTACTGTTTTTGTGATTCTATCAAGCTCAACTTCTCCGTTAAGAATCATATCAGTAGCATCTTTCACTACATTTTTTGAATTCTCTATATTACCAATTTTGCCGAGCAAATCAAAACAATATGAATGAAACGTTTTTATTTCTACAAAATGTGCTGCATTACCTATCAGCTCAATAAGACGCATCTTAAATTCCATCGCTGCTGCTCTTGAAAATGTTAACAAAAGTAACTGCTCATGCTTAACATCCTCAAGTAACATCAATGATGCCAGTTTGTGCACCAATATCTTAGTTTTACCACTACCAGGCCCTGCCGCAACAACAATTGCACCAGAAGTGTCATCTTCAATAATTTCAGCCTGACGCTTTGAAAGATTCTCAAAAAGCATATGATACTTCATCGGAGTAATATTTCTAGCAATTTCACTCATTCGACTACCTTCGAAATATTTTGTTAAAAACAACTTATACTCCATACCAAAGTAATCATTTACAAATGTAAGTGCTGCATCATAATCCCGAACCATCATATTAGCAAATTCACCTACAATATGAATCTGCTGTGTTTTCAAATCATAATGTTCCTGAAGTTGTTTATAATCCTCTACCTTATAACGTATTTTATTATCTAACTCTATTCGCTCTATGGACATTGCATTGTAAAGCACAAGGAATCCGCCTTCCAATCTAAATGCATTAATCTTTGAAAGATACAACAACGCCTCAGACACTTCACCCAATGTCACTTCTTCATTGTACAAAAGCTTTGGAACTGAATTATAAGCATTCTTAATGTCAATCATAGAGAAGCTAATCATAGTACTATTCTTATGCTCCTCTACCGATTCCTTTTCACTTGCCTTTTTTATAAAATATTCTTCTATAAATTTTGACAAACGAACTCTCTTTTCGTAACGACACTTTAATTGTTCTACTGTATCCAATAGATCTAACTGCATGCCTGAATTCAGTTCGCCTTCCGGCTTCTTTATATATCCTTTAATAATCCAAAAATACAATAACATTCTGAGATTATTAACTGTAGACTGTGTTACTCCACTATTTATAGCTTCTTCGTTAACTTCCTTATAATTAATTCTTATCCCTTCATCTTTAAGCTTACTAACAAGAAATCCTTCCAATGTAGAAAAACGGTTTAGCGTAGAATTCTTGGCTCTACCTCTCATAGCTGTCTTATCTACATATGCATACATTTCCTTATCATTAGCGAGAATTCCTACATCTTTCATTATATCCACAACTTCAATAACAGTTCCCTTTGGAATCGCTAAATGGTCTGCAATATAATCCACTCTACTTTCAGCTTCATCGTTGCCGGCTTTCGCCTTACTCCTTGTTGAAATAAGCTTTTTTATAATTCTGACCGCATACTCTTTTTGTTGTTCATCAAACTTCGCAGATGAATTGATACGCTCTACCGCTTCCTGTGCATTTTTCACGCAAATACTGTCTGCAAAAACTCTTGGACTATTCTGCCCACGCTTAATATATCCCGCATTTTCCAATGCTAATATTGCAGTCTTAACCTTTGTCTCTATATCATTTGAAGTATCATCCCAACCTGCCTTGCGTGCTATTTCAAGTGCAGAACAGTTTATCCACCTTCTATCTTTCGTCATATCCTTGATAGCTTTCCATGTCTGCTGTATCTCATTGATGCTTAGTTTTGTCTGATTAAGTAATATAAAATGTTTGTCCAAATCCTCTTCGTTAAAAAGCACATAACACTCCGCCTGAATCGATTGGTCTCGACCTGCTCGACCTGCCTCCTGAACATAATTTTCAAGAGAATCTGAAATATCATAATGAACAACAAGTTTTACATCCTTTTTATCTACGCCCATACCAAAAGCAGAGGTAGCAACTATTATCTGCACATCTCCTTTTATAAATGCTTCCTGATTAGCTATTTTTTCATCTCTTTCCATTTTACCATTAAATGCTCTTGCATTAAATCCATCCCCACACAATTTCTTAGCAAGTTCAATGGTATTTTTTGTCCTTGATGCATACACAATAGTTGGACAATTCTTCTGCTCTATTAAACTTCTTAATGTTGCGTATTTGTCAACATCATTTTCTCTGTATAACACTTCATAACGCAGATTAGTTCTGGCAGCATTGGTGGTGTATAGCTCAAGATTTATATCAAGTTTTTGCTTAAAATACTCTTTTATATCACTAATAACCTTCTGTTTTGCCGTTGCTGTAAAACAAGACACTGGAATCTTTGTATTCTTCTTTTCCTGAAACGTCTTTATAAAGTCACCAATATATAGGTAATCCACCCTGAAATCCTGTCCCCAAGCTGAAAAACAATGTGCCTCATCAATTACAAATCTTATAACGTTTCTACCGAGCAACAATCTCTCTATTGTTTTTGAACGCAATGATTCCGGAGAGATATATAGAATAGATGCAATTCCATTCTCAACTCTCTCCAATGCTTCTGCTCGTTCAACAATATTAAGCAGGCCATTTACCGTAACAGCATCTGTTATACCCCTCTCGCTAAGATTGTCAACCTGATCCTTCATAAGGGACTGCAATGGTGATATAACTACCGTAAGTCCATGTGTTGCCTCTGCTGCTATTAACGCCGGTATCTGAAATGTTATGGATTTACCACCACCCGTAGGAAATATTGCCAATAAGGACTTGCCATCTACGGCTGCCTGAACAGCCTTTTCCTGCAATGGTTCTCCATTATATTTTCTGTATTCATCATATCCAAACTTTCTCTTTAGCTGTGCATATATATCAAATGTACCCTTGCAATAAGGACATCCTTCCTTACATGGTACACCTCGCAATAAAGTATATACCTCTTGCACCTTCGGATAATTCTTCTGTACCCAATATGGTATAATTGATTCCTTATCATCTGTTGAAATCGTTGCAAGACAATAAGCAAGCTCAACCGGGTAGATACTAGCTATTGCATTAACATCTGCATTAGCACATATCTTTCCTTTAAATTCTACCTCTATAAATGTTGAAAGATAATTTGTTACATCATTGTAATTAGTATATCTAAAAAAGCCCCTAAACTCTGGAACCTTACTTAAAAGAGTGCAATATATTTTCTTCAAGTTATTACTTAGAAGTTCAAATGCCGTAACTTCATCCATCAACAATTCCATAGCTTTTATTGAATCATTTAAAGGATTATTTAACTCATCTGATTGAATCTTGTCATCCTTCAAAAGCTTATGATATGGTTTCATCGGAAACAACAGCGGAGATAAATACAATGTATCTATAACAGAACGTACTTCCGCTCTCTCAACATGTGACATAATATACTTTAAATCAAAATTAATAATATTGTGTCCGCATATATATGTAGCACCTTTAATAAACTTTTCAAATTCCAATAAATCAGACGAATGCAGCTGTAATCCATTAGTTGACAACACTGGCACTGTTGTCCTTACTGCACCTATATCACGTACTTTTTCATCTTGTTTACTAACTTCTGTGTCTACAAAAACAATTTCTTCATTATATGTATATTGTTGCATATATCGTATCTCCTACTGCATTGCTATATCAGAACATCTATCTTGCTCAATCCTTCAAAATTATATATTTATTATATACAATAAGCCTCTAAAACTCAATAGAGTTTTAGAGGCTACAATGCTTTTATAAACCTTACTTCCCGTTAATCATTTCTTTCAGATTATCAACAATATACCTTTGAGCATTAGCATCATACATCAAAGCCGAATACTCGCTGCCATTAAAACTTATTCTCTGTTCAACATATATCCCCAATTTCCTACCGTCATCCGTAACACACGTTCTTTTCTTGCCTGTTCCCTCATCCAGCTTTTCTATAAGAAATCCTCTTGTAATCAAAGATTCTTTAACCGTTTTAATGGTAATCCTCTTATATATTTTAGTGTCAACCAAGTCATTAATCTGCTTTATAACATGAGTAATAGACTTATTACACTCAAATTTAAATTCTTTTAACTCTTCATATGGAAATTCTGTCTTCTTACTCCCTTTTCGACTTGTATTTTGCTTCAACTCACCCTCCTGCACCATTTGCAACACCTCTGCAACATAATACAAGCACCTTACAACATTAATATCATTTAACACTGTATCTTCTGAAACTGGTTGATTATTGACCGGATTGTTCCCCGCTGCCATTCTTCTTATATACTCAATCGCAACTCCCAACTTACTCATGTCTATTTCGCTCATTATATCTTTCACCTCATAAGTATTATATACTTATATATAGCATACCCTTATTGAAATAACAAGCCTCCTCACACAATCCTCATCATATCCGCCCTAAACTGAATCTTCCTCGTCCCATTCACTCTCTCAAAATCAATCTCATACACAAGTGCATCCTCATCAACGCCAACTATTACACCCTCGCCAAATCCCGGATGCAACACCTTGTCGCCCACTTCAAACTTGCCCTTAGGACGCATAGGG
>JAFQIQ010000296.1 GCA_017397445.1 Lachnospira sp. | reverse complement strand
CTCCGCGTCGTATTCCTCCTGCACGCGGTCAAGGGAGCGGAGAATGAGCTCCACGATGCGCTCGGCGCAGGTGTCCAGATAATGCTCGAAAAGCTCGCCCTCGTTGACTGCCTTGACTATCTCGGCATCGTTATAGAGGTCGCCGCCGGGCATTTCAAGGTCAAGACCGGCCTCGACACCCTTCACGCGGTCGCTTACGGCGCCCCAGTCGGACATGACTATGCCGTCAAAGCCCCATTCGTCCCGGAGAATGTCGGTGAGCAGGTACTGATTCTCGGAGCAGAACTCGCCGTTGAGCTGGTTATACGCGCACATGAGAGTCCAGGGATTTGCCTGCTTTACCACGCGCTCAAAGGCGGCGAGTTACAGAGAGTTGCCGGATGGTGCGAGGCAACAGATGGGAAACATTGAACTCGCCTCAGAGCTGCTATCTGAACATGATTCTGATAGGGAATCATAAGTAGGCGTAGTCGGGGGCCGCCCGTTATAGTGGACAGAATATAAGACATAGCCATATGCAATGTCCGTATTCAGTGAGAGCACGAGCAATCGTGAATGAGAGTGGTAACGCGTGAGACTTTACAGTCTTTCGTCTCTTGGCAGACAAAGTTTGTCATAGGCGAAAGACTTTTTGTTTGTAAACGTGTCTTTAATTTGCTAATAAGTAAATTTCATTATTTGGAGGTAATTGGTATGTTTGATTACAGACAGTACAAGAGAGGCTATTTTATGCCACCACAGGAGTGTATGGACTGGACAAAGAAGGAGTATATTGATAAGGCTCCTATCTGGTGTTCGGTGGACTTAAGAGACGGTAACCAGGCTTTGGTTGAGCCGATGAGTCTTGCTGAGAAATTAGAGTTCTTTAAGCTCCTTGTTAAAGTAGGTTTTAAGGAAATTGAAGTTGGTTTCCCGGCAGCTTCTGAGACAGAGTATGAATTTTTAAGAACACTTATTGAGCAGAATATGATTCCTGAAGATGTAACTATTCAGGTACTTACACAGGCAAGAGAGCATATTATCAGAAAGACATTTGAGGCAGTAAAGGGTGCACCTAAGGCTGTTGTTCATGTGTATAATTCAACATCTGTTGCACAGAGAGAGCAGGTGTTTGGCAAGTCTAAGGAAGAGATTAAGAAGATTGCCATAGAGGGAGCTAAGTTGCTTAAGGAGCTTGCTGCTACATATGAGGGTAACTTTGCATTTGAGTACTCGCCGGAGAGCTTCACAGGTACAGAGCCTGAGTATGCATTAGAGGTATGTAATGCGGTTATAGATGTATGGGAGCCTACTCCTGATAACAAATGTATTATCAACCTTCCTGCTACAGTGGAGATGTCACTTCCACATGTCTTTGCAAGCCAGGTAGAATACATGCATAAGAACCTTCATAACAGAGAGAATGTTATTATCTCACTTCACCCACACAATGACAGAGGAACAGGTGTGGCAGATGCTGAACTTGGACTTTTAGCCGGTGCTGACAGAATCGAAGGTACACTTTTTGGTAATGGTGAGAGAACAGGTAATGTTGATATTATCACACTTGGTATGAATATGTATGCACAGGGTGTTAATCCTGAGCTTGATTTCTCTAATATGCCTGAATTGGCAGAAGCTTTTGAGAGACTTACTCAGATGAAGATTGGTGACAGACATCCATATTGTGGAAAGTTAGTATTCGCTGCATTCTCAGGTTCACATCAGGATGCTATTTCAAAGGGTATGCACT
>JAFQIQ010000295.1 GCA_017397445.1 Lachnospira sp. | reverse complement strand
CCACCTATAAAGGGGATTGAAGGTAAGTATTATTATTTACAGCCTATATATGACAGCAGAGGAATTATATATTCTCCTGTTGAGAGTAATAAAGTGCCTATGCGTTATATTATAAGTAAGCAGGAGTGCGAGAAATTATTGGTGCGTGCACAGAACTGTATCAAAGATGCACCATTGAATGAGCCGGTTTCGGCATCTATGTACGATGATATGGTTAAATCACAGAAACCATTGGAGTTATTGCATCTTGTGAGAGCTCTTTACAATGTTAAGAACGAGAGAGCAAAAGATTTAAGAAAGATGAAATCTATGGATAGCAATATGCTTACAACAGCAAAGAAATTATTGTACGGTGAGATGGCTGCAGTATTGGAAAGAGACTTGAAAGATGTGACTGAAGAATTAGATTCATATCTTTCTAAGTAAAATGTGCTTGCATTTTTTTTAGTATCATATTATTATAAGACTTGTATTTAATATTTACATGCTTTGAGAAAGAGGAGTACATATTTTTCTCCACAAGAGAGAATCGTTCGTAGGCTGAAAGACGGTTTTGGAAAGAGAGTATGGAAGGTAGCTTTTTAGCAGCGTCGGTGAAATTGTAGTAGTCGATGACGGAGTGGTTCACGTTATAGAACATAGAGGATTACCTTTTTAGGTGATTGAACAAAGGCGGTACCGCGATATAGTCGCCCTTTGCAGTTTTTCTGCAAGGGGCTTTTTTATTGGCAATATGATTCAGTATGCACAATATGCATTAATTTCTTGGCTTCGAGTTACGAACATAAGATTTTCTAAGTGCTTTTAAAACAAATTAGAAAAGTCACGCGACCGTCTTACACGCACAGTCCATTGTGCGGGCAAGACTTATGCCACCATCCGTGGTGGCATATCGCTATCAATAAAGAAAAGCACTAAGAAAATCTAATGTTCTCCACAAGGCGCCAAAGAAATTAAGCATCTGTGCATACTCAATACACATTCGCATAAAAAAGCTCCTTGCGGCTAAGAAAGATAAAAATGATGACACAAAAAGAAACAGGAAAGGATGTTGTTATGAGTAAGGAATTGGAGAAGAATTATAATCCGTCGGAGATTGAAGACAGATTGTATCAGAAGTGGTTGGATAAGAAGTATTTTCATGCAGAAGTAAATCCGGATAAGAAGCCGTTTACTATTGTTATGCCACCACCAAATATTACAGGTAAGTTGCATATGGGTCATGCTCTTGATAATACTATGCAGGATATTCTTATCCGTTTTAAGCGTATGCAGGGCTTCGAGGCTCTTTGGATGCCGGGAACAGATCATGCAAGTATTGCTACAGAGGTTAAGGTTATTGATGCACTTAAAGCAGAGGGTATTGATAAGCATGAACTTGGCAGAGAAGGCTTTTTAAAGAGAAGCTGGGAATGGAAGAAAGAGTATGGCGGAGCTATTACAAGTCAGTTAAGAAAGATTGGATCATCTTGCGATTGGGACCGTGAAAGGTTTACAATGGATGAGGGCTGTTCTAAGGCAGTTCAGGAAGTATTTATTAATCTTTACGAGAAGGGACTTATCTATAAGGGTTCAAGAATTGTAAACTGGTGTCCTGTATGTAACACTTCTATTTCAGATGCGGAAGTTGAGCATGTAGAGCAGGCAGGACATTTTTGGCATATTAACTATCCTATTGTAGGTGAGGAAGGCAGATTTGTTCAGATTGCCACAACAAGACCTGAGACACTTCTTGGTGATACAGCTATCGCTGTTAATCCGGAGGATGACAGATATAAGGACATTGTTGGTAAGATGGTAGATCTTCCGCTTACAGGTAGACAGATTCCTGTTATTGCAGACAGTTATGTTGATATGGAGTTCGGTACAGGTGTTGTTAAGATTACTCCTGCACACGATCCTAACGATTTTGAGGTTGGTAAGAGACATAATCTTCCAGAGATTAATGTTATGAATGATGATGCTACTATTAACAACCTTGGTGGTAAGTACGCAGGTATGGACCGTTACGAGGCTAGAAAGGCAATTGTTGCAGACCTTGAGGAGCTTGGACTTCTTGTTAAGGTTGAGGATCATAGTCACAATGTAGGTACTCACGACCGTTGTAAGACAACTGTTGAGCCAATGGTTAAGCAGCAGTGGTTTGTTAAGATGGATGAGCTTATTAAGCCGGCAGTTGAAGGTGTAAAGAACGGCGATATCGAGCTTATGCCTGCATCTATGGATAAGACATATTACAACTGGACAGACAATATCCGTGACTGGTGTATTTCAAGACAGTTGTGGTGGGGACACAGAATTCCTGCATACTATTGTAAGGACTGCGGACAGATGGTAGTTGCAGATGAGGCAGTATGCACATGTCCTAAGTGTGAAGGTACTAACATGGAGCAGGACCCTGATACACTTGATACATGGTTTTCATCAGCACTCTGGCCATTCTCAACACTTGGCTGGCCTGAGAATACTAAGGAACTTGAATATTTCTATCCTACAGATGTACTTGTAACAGGTTATGATATTATCTTCTTCTGGGTTATCCGTATGATATTCTCAGGATACGAGCATATGGGTAAGAAGCCATTTGGAAAGGTATTGTTCCATGGACTTGTTAGAGATTCTTTATGACGTAAGATGAGTAAGTCTCTTGGAAACGGTGTAGACCCACTTGAGGTTATTGAGAAGTACGGTGCGGATGCACTTCGTTATACACTTATTACAGGTAATGCTCCAGGTAATGATATGCGTTTCTACTGGGAGAGAGTTGAGGCAAGCCGTAACTTTGCTAATAAGGTATGGAATGCATCAAGATTCATTATGATGAATGACCCTGATAATAATGTAAAGGCAGACGGTGTGATTCCGGCTAACCTTACAGAAGCAGATAAGTGGATTCTTTCAAAGATGAATAATCTTATTAAAGAAGTTACTGACAATATGGAGAAGTATGAGCTGGGTATTGCTGTTGCAAAAACTTAATGACTTTATCTGGGAAGAGTTCTGCGACTGGTACATTGAGATGGTTAAGCCGCGTCTTTACAATGATGAGGATACAACAAAGACAGCAGCTATATG
>JAFQIQ010000294.1 GCA_017397445.1 Lachnospira sp. | reverse complement strand
GTGTGTAGGAATTATTGGGTTAGCATTTGTAAGTGCGTTGTTAGGTTCTATTTGGCCTGTAAAACTTGGAGAATTATATACATCTATTTCAAATGGAACTATTTCAGCTGTTTCACAGGGAGTTAGTGCTGTCGCTACATTTGGCATTATATATCTTTTGGCAGAGATAATTACAACCTTTAGAAGAGTGGCTTTGGAGTGTGTGATAGCTAATCATGAAGCAGAAATGCGCGAACAGAGTGTTGAAAAACTCTTGAAAATGCCTGTTGCGTATTATAGCGATAGTTTAAGTGGGGAAAAGACAGCACAATTGAACCAAGGTATTACGGGACTTAGCCAGTTGATAAAGATGGGATGTAATGATGTTTTTGCAACTATTTTGACAGCAGCGTGTACATTGTTTCAAGTTCTGTTTAATGCTCCAAGTATTATTATGTTAATTATGATTGCATATTTAGGTATTACGATTGTCGTGTCAGTATTTCAGATTAGATCTCAGAATGGAATAAGAGAAAAAATCGTTAAAAAAAGAAATGAATACGAAGGACAAGTATGTCAGGCAATATCAAATATCGAAATGATTCGTAGCATGAACGCTGAAGAATATGAAAGAGACAGATTAGAGCCCGCAATAGTGGGGATTAGTAATACTGAAAAAATGCATCATACATATATGGGAACATTTGATGGAATGAAGCAGATTTGTAAAATTGTGTTCCAAGTAGCATTAATCATCGTTTCAATCGTGATGATTTCAGAGGGGAAAATGCCAGCGGGTGCGGTAATAACAGTTTGCTTGTTGTTTCAGCAGTTGGTAAAGCCGGTAGATGATGTGTATCGATTTATGGACGAAATAGCTTCTTCGGTTATAAAAGCAAAAGTGCTTATTGAAGTAACAAGTTTAGGTATGGATCCTATATTTGAGATTGAAAGTGTAAAGAAGGAAGTATCAAATACGGGTATTACGCTTAAGGATGTGGTTATTACAAATCCAGAAGGGAACAGGGAATTGGCTATTTATGAAAATGTAAGCATACCATTAGGAAAAAGGGTGGCATTAGTAGGACCTAATGGATGTGGTAAGACATCTTTAGTGCGTTGCTTAAATCGTTATTATCCTTATTCGATTGGAAAAGTAACAATGTTTGGAAATGCGCAGGAAATGTATTCTCAGAAGGAGTTGACATCACTTCTGTATTATAGTCCGCAGAGTTCATTTTTTATCGCTGGCTCGATCAGAGATAATTTGAAGTATGGATTAAAAAATGAAGTGAGTGACAAGGAGCTTGTTGTAGCACTTGAGAAAGTACGATTATTTGGAAACTATGAAGGTGTTATCGCAGAAAAACCTAAAGATGCATTAGAGGTTTCGATTAGTGAAGGTGCAAAGGAATTATCTGGAGGAATGAAACAACGTCTCGCACTTGCTAGAGCTTTTTTACGAAAACCTACCTTGTTCGTATTTGATGAGATTACAGCAAATCTAGATGACTTTTCTACAGATATGGTTCTTACCAATATCGAGGAATATGCAAAATCTATTGGAGCAGGAGTAATATACATCTCTCACGAGAAGAAAGTTGTAGATAGGTGTGAAGAAATTATTCACTTAAATAACATGGCAAAGATGAATTTGAGTGAAAGAAGAAGTGCTTAATTAGAGTTTATCTATTTCAAATAATATTAAGGAGGATGAAATTATGAAGGCATTTGTAGAAGACACAAAATTTACAGAACAGAAAAAGGACAAACAGGATATGAGCAAACCTGTTGGTTTGGAACATCCTATTTTTCCGTATGACAGAGGTGGACATCCTATTCCGCCACATCTTAGAGGGGAGCATCCTATTCCTCCTCATGAGAGAAAAAATATGATGCATATTGATTTTGATGAAAGTGACTACGAGCTTTTTATGGAGGTGTTTGAAGATGAGGATACTGCGGTTGCAGCAATGCGAATTATTCATAATGCTCCGCCAGAGGTACAGATCCTTGCGGTTCAGCTTATTAAGATGATAGAGGAGGTGGCGTAATATGAATGCGAGATTTACAAGATTTGGTTCTCCTGTGTTGGGAAGTCATGCGAATAATGTGTACAGTGAAATTTATGGAATGGATGGGAATAAGTACGTTGATATATTGGAGACATCACCTCATGAAATAGTTGTTATTTCAAGACTGATTGCATATTTGCACCAGAAGAAAACGAAGGGAGATGCGTAAAATGAATGTATTAAGAACTGCTGAAGAAATAGGATTAGTGCAAGTTGGTCTTAATGTAGTAGAGCTATTATCAAGTGAAGAACTTCGGAATAAGGTAGGGGCAGTTATGCCTCTTCCTTCTATAAAAATAAAAGATAATGTGGAAAAGATGGTTGCATGGATTGCAGAGTTGGGAAAATCAAAACTCATGTTTCTCACACCGGAAATAGCATTATTTGACATAATTCCTAAGTATATAGCTGATGCGGAAGTGATTGTTCTTGTACCCTGTAGCATGGATGACGAAGTAAAGGGAAGGTTGGCAGAAAACATTCCGGCAAATGTGACGGTATCATTACTGAATGAACCGTATTTCCCGGATGAATTTATTCCTAGCAATGGAGTAATTGTAGCGTGTGGATATATGGCAAATGGACGCTTGATGGTGCTGCCGGAAACTTATCGAATGATTGAACATTATAAAGATTTTTATGGCAAGTTTGTTTTTTTACCTTATGTTAAAGTCGATGAGTTTATTAAGTATGAAGAATGGATTGAGATAAATCCAGACAAGTTCAATTTGATATGGAGGGATGCAGAATGAATGGATTGATTGGTGTACAGAACTCTAAGGCAAATAGGATAGGAAAGTCATCATTGTTTAGCTCATTTGGCGAGAGTGCAGGATTTTTTCTTATTGCGGTAATGTTTATTGTGGGAACTCTTGTAGCAATTGGTTTCAATCTTCCTGTTAAAGGGATAATGGCAAATTACTCTTACGATGTGCTGGTAATTTTGATTGTGATGGAATTGTTTACGAATTTAATTGCCGAAACGGGAATTATGCAGCTTATAGCAATAAAAATTGCAGAGAAGTCAAAAGGGCAGAAGAGAATGTGTTTAATGTTGTTTGGCGGAATGATGTTTTTGATATCTTCTTGCCTAAACAATATTACAGCTGTTATGATGATTCTTCCTATTGTATTTGTTCTGCTTAAAACATTAGAAGTAGATAGAAAATACGTGTGTACATTTTTTGCGGTAATACTTGCATTGTCTAATACCGGAGGAGCGGCAAGTCCTGTGGGGGATTTTCCTGCCATAGTAATTATGACTAGTGGAATTACGAGTTTTCTTAGCTATTTAACACATGCGTTTCCGTTGTTTGCAATGACATCTTTAATTTTGCTTGTTTTGTGGGGGATAAGTGTTAAAAAGGAAAAAGATGATGGAGCAATTAGGGAACTGGCAATAGCGAATTTAAAAAGCCAGTATAAGAATATGCGGATTCGATATGATGTTTTGGTATGCCTGGGTATTGTTTTCTTGGGGATGTTCCTGGCATGGAGTATTATTCCACAAAGCATTATTCCACCAGAAATTATTGCGGTATTAGGGTATGTCGTGGCAATGGTGATTTGTTCATTGAAAAAGATAAGAGTGCATCAAGGAATGGAATTTAAATCTGTGCTCACAATCGCTTCATATCTGTTCTTTGCTGAAGTTGTAAGTGAATCGGGCTTGTTAAGAATACTTGCGGAATATCTGCAAGATAATATTTCGAGTCCCAAGTTGCTTGTAATGGCAATAATGTTTATTACATCAATTATTGCAGGAATATTTAGTGCAGGACCAGCAGCTGCAGCGATGATGCCAATAATTGTGGAGTTATGTAATGGACCTCTGAATGCACAGTCAGATTGGATTGCGGTTGCTTATGCAGCTTCAATATGTGCTGGTAGTTCGTTGTTTATGTGGTCTGCAACAGCTGGCTTTATTCTTTCCGGAAAGGTTAATAAAGCAGGAATTGTAGATGGCGGAGAACAGAAAATTACTTGGGGGATAAGAGAATACCTTAAATATGGAATAGTAAATTATGTCGTTCAGATTACTATTGCAATGGTGGCAATTGAACTTGTTTTATAAATTGAATGTAGAGGATGTCCTAAAACTATGCTTAGTCAGAGCAATAGGAAGGGACATCCCTTTTAAAAAAAGAATAAGTTTTCTGACAACAAAAAATGACAACAGTTTCGATAACTATCCATAACAAGCTAGTAGCTACTATTATTTTGAAAAGAAGTTTTATTAAAATAAAAAATGGAGATATCTTAGTTTGCTTCGTATATATATCATAAGAACAAGGTGTTTTGATGCGAAGAGTTATTGTAGTAATGTTAAGGAGCTACACAGGAATCGATTAAGATTGCAATGTATGTGGTTTCCGATGTGCTCGGGAAAAATGTATCAACTCCGCTTTATGTACATATGGGAGAAGGCGGTGTGGAGAAGGATGGCCCCTCAGCGGCAGTTGCGTTCTTTGCGGCGTTATTGTCTAAAGAGACAGGATGTGTCTGGAGCGATACAGCATTTACAGGGGAACTTGATTTAAGTGGTTGCGTAAGACCTGTAGGCGGCGTGCATGAGAAGGTTGTGGCAGCAGAACGTGCCGGTATTAAGAGAGTGTTCGTTCCAAGATATAATTATGACAGACTCAGGAGGGATGCTTTTGAGAATATTGAAATTATTCCTATAGAGCATGTTATTGAGTTGTGGAAGGTAGCAGGTGAGATATATGACAGAAAACAGACCAATATTATTTGTAATCAATAGACATGCATTAAGTCAATGGACAATGTATTTTAAGGAAGAATATCATTTGACAGGGGTTGATGTAATCGATTTTCGAGCTTTACGTGCGACGGATAATAAATCTTTAGAGCGATATTCGCTGATAATTGTTTGTATAGAAAAATACACAGACTTTTTAATATATAAACTGTGTAAAGACAGAGAGCAAAATATTCCTCTTATTCATTTGCTAGATATAAACAAAAAGCTATTTCGCAGAAGGATACCTTATAATAAGATTCTTTATAAGACAGGAAGTCTGAAAGAAAGTGTAGCCGGATTATTAAACGTAGTAAAGAGTGATAATGCGGTGTCTCTTGACTATAAGGATGTATTGTATTTAGCAGGTGAATCGGAATTGCTGTGTCTATGTTTGGAAGGTAATAAGGAGAAGCTGTTATCTTATATTGCAGATAGTCGTAAAACATTAGGAACGTTAAGCTGTTGTCTTGTTAATATTGTCGGGGATATATCGTTGATAGATGTAAACGAGATAGTTTCTTCATTGCAGAACAATAGTGACAGTTCGTTAATATTTGGGTGTGGATATGAAGAAATAGAAACGATTAAAGTGTTTACGTTGTGGAAGTTGACGAAGGAAGTGTGAGTTTTATAAGTGATGAGAGACAGGAGGTATTGTGATGAGTGTTAATGAAAAGAATGAACAAAGACAGCAACAGTTAGCAGAGCGTAAGTATTGGAGCTGTGGTATTAAGATTCATAATGAGATGTTTAATGCAGTGGGGATGAGTATTGGGCAGTTGCATCTTAGTATTAATCAGGATAATGATATTAAGTTAAATGGCAGTCTGGTTTTAGTTAGTAGGGCTGAGGCTGATAAAGTCTACAACATCAAGGTTAATTTGTGCAACGCGGACGGCGAGATACTGTACATACTGCGTGGCTATGATAATATTACTTTCAGCTTTATGAGATATCGAACATTTACAGTGGGATGTTTAGATGTGTCAAGATTTATCAATCTTTATGAGCTGGATCATGTGGAGATATATCCGCATATCGTGGAAAAATCAAGTGAAGAAGCAAAGATTACTACAGAATTAAGGGATTACTTTATGGATGGTATGAAGTAATTATCCCTCTTACTGCGATAAAACTCTAAAATTCTGCGATATTACATATAAAGTACACAGGAGGTTGGATACGGGTATGAATGATTTAGAAAAATATGAAGATTTAGGCGAATATAACAATCTGGCAGACAATTTGTTTACACTGGCTTACAAGGTTTTCGACTGGGGTGACGCTTCATGGTGTTGTCTTGCTTTAAGAAGAGTAGTTTATTATCTCTATATGTATGGAATGATAACAAGAGCTACTTTTCATATGTTGAAGGATACGCTGTATCTGGACGAGGAGTGGTACAACCTTGTATACGATGAAGAATCAGACGTGGCAGTGTTGAACACAGATGCACTGACAGAGCATACATTTAAGAAAAAGGATTTGTTTTCTTGGATATATGACACACTTTTGAATGATAAGCTTATCTCTAAGCATGTCAATAATTTCGATTCTTTAGTGGAGTATTTTGATGTCCATATTCCATATGAATTTGATGATGTTATTGATTCTGTAAGAGCGGCTTTTAGAAATTTTATTGTTACGGAAGAATATATCTTCTATACTAAGCAGCACGACATGAATCAAAGGGCTTATTCGGTGTATCGCGTGCCTTACCATAAGGATTTGGGAGACAATTTTAGAATTAAATTCAGAGATGTTGTTAAGGTAGCGTCCGGTATGTGCGGATACTGGAGTTATTGCGAAGACACATACACTATGTGTTGTAGTTTTTATGGTAAAGATGCTTATATGAGATATAATGTGATGACCGGTGAAAAGAAGATATACGAGTTTGCAAGTTTTAAGATGCAGGACAGTCAGGGGAATGAGTACTTTGCTGACCGTGATAATATTATCTGCTACCGCACCATTAATGATGAGGTGTTTACATTGCCATGCGTGAATGAAAATATGTGTTGGACAGTTAGAGCGGATGATACGGTTTTAGTAAAACCTTTTGCATCTTCTAACGGTTTCAGACCGTATCGCATAGTAAATGATGAAGTGGTTGAGTGTAGTAAAGAAGAGTCTCTTGATGTTTATTATCAGCATTTGTGCAGAGACATTTTTAAAAGTAATGTTATATATGCTAAGAGCGAGATTTTCAGACAGATAGAGTATAAGAATAATGTTGTTAAGCCGGAGAAGTTTACTGTTAATGACATTATGAAGGCAATGCATGAAAACTATAAGCTGGGATATACGCATGAGGAAACATATCAGAAGTTTAAGAACGTATTTGATACGATTTTAAGTAAGGGGTTCAATGCTTTTGATGATGCTGAAAGATTGTTGTACAGTCTCTGGAGTTATGAGAATAGGCTGATTGTTGATGAGGAGCTTGATATATCTTGGGATGGTGAAAGCTCGCCTAAGTGGAGCTGCCTTGCAAGAACTGTAAAGCAACTTGCAGATGAGAGAGCTGATTTTATTGAACTTTTGCAGGCAGATCCGGATGAGTTGTTCAAGACTTGTAAGCAGTATAGCACTTGGCTTGAGAAGAATAAATTTTTCTGGCGGGATGATATGTGTAAAGACTCTAAAATAGGTTTTTACGATGTGGAAGATGGTAAGCTGCAAACACTACTGTGGCCTGCGTATGATGGTGAGATTAAGGGTGAGTCTCTTGTTGTGCCGGAGTGCCAGAACGTGCTTTCTTACAGGGGCCGTATTAGTCTGCACCGCATCTCAGGCAAGACTTATATATATCAGCGAGGAGGCAATATACGTCTTACAGAGGAATTGTACGAGGAGCTTATAAGTAAGATTGGTGTAAGAGAAAAATGTGTTGAAATGACATTGTTTTAAGAGTACAAAAGGAGGATTACCCATATGTTTATGCTTTTCGATAAGAAATACAGATACGAGCGTCATAATCATTGTGTGATAGAGTATTACGCAAGTGTATTGTTATTAGGAATATTTTACAGATATTGGATTGGCGGTCTTTTTAATGAAGTTGTTGTAATGGAGCATCTGGGTATAACCCTCAGACTGAGAGCATCTTATATTCTTTATTACGGAGTATTATTGTTGTCAGCATTTGTGGCAGACAGACTGATAGGTGTGAGACGTTCGCTGGGAAATGAAATCATTGTGGCAACGGTTCCGTATGCAGTTATAAATATATTACAACACATTGATGTAAGAGGGGTAATCGTATTTTTAATTATAAATATTATATTATTTACGGTTATTGGTTTGAGTATAAGGAAAAACAGATACTTTAAGCAGTATATCAAAAATAAGAAGTTTGGTAAGGTTGTCGGATTAGTTGTGGGGCATGTGTTTAATTTCAATGCATCAATAATTCATTGGATGTTTACCATATTTATATTTACCAATGTACTAATACCCAATATTGTAGAGTTCACTACAAGGTATGGGGAGGTTGTTGAAGTCGAAGAGTTTTCAGAAGAGGGCGAGGATCTCTTTGAAGTTTATAAAGATGAACTTTATAATCTAAAGCCTTCCGTATACTACGATTTGCCTATGAATAAGAAAATAGAGGCACTCAATGCAGTGCTCAGAACGCAATTCGATTATCTTGGGGTTTCGTACCCTATACAGATTGTTGTTACTAAGTATGACGACGATGGGTATGGAAAAAAACTAGGTGACTTTTTACCCAATAAATTGATAATTAGAATATCTGAAGATATAGTTAATTCTGATGTGGAAAAAAGTATATATGTCCTGCTGCACGAAGGATATCATGTATATCAAAAGGAAGTATCGGACACTTTTAGATTATTGGAAGGTCAGGGAGGATTGAATAACTGTAACACAGAACTTTATACAATTACGCAGATGAAGAGCTGGAGTGATAATTTTAAGTCATATGTAAATGGTGGGGGAACTAAGGAACAGTTTGATATATATAAATCTCAAGCTCTGGAAAGAGATGCAGAGGAGTTTGCCGAAGAATATACACCGGCGTATATATATATTATAGAGAGTTTGTGATATAATAAATTAAGTTTATAAGGGCAGGAGGAAATGTGGCATGAGATTTGTGTTTACATCAAAGGGAATTGAGGATGAAAGAGGTTT
>JAFQIQ010000293.1 GCA_017397445.1 Lachnospira sp. | reverse complement strand
CTGAAACTTTGGATGGGAAATCAGTAACAGTAATAGGAGAAATGGCATTTTATGATAATATCAGTGTTACTGACATAGTTGTGCCGGAAAGTGTAAAGAGTATTGAGTTTTCAGCATTTGGTGAGTGTGCGAATCTTGAGTCGGTAGTTCTTCCTGAGAGTATAACAACTATAGAAGCAGGTGTTTTCTCGGAATGCAGCAGTTTAAAAACGGTAATATTGCCCACATCTGTTAAAGTAATAGGAAGAGAGGCATTTTACAATTGCATTGCCTTGGAAAATATTACAATTCCTAATAGTGTAACCACTATATCTAATCATGCTTTCGGAGGTTGTACCGGCTTAAAGAATATAACTATACCTGAAAACGTAAATAGTATCGGGCAGAGTGTATTTTATGGTTGTAGCAGTCTGGAAAGTGTTAAGTTTCCGGAAGGGTTAACAGATATAGGTCAGTATGCATTTTATGGATGCAGCAGTTTGAAGAGTATAGCAATTCCAAAGGGGGTTAAGACCATAGAGCTGGCTACATTTGAGGGTTGTAGCAGTTTAACAGAGGTAACAATTCCTGAGGGTGTGACCGGTATAGAAGGACAAGCTTTTAGCGACTGTATTAGCTTGGAAAGTATAGTTATTCCTAAAGGCGTAACTAAGATTGGGGGATTTGCATTTAGCGAATGTAGCAAACTGAGTAATGTTACGATTCCCGAAGGTGTAACCGCTATTGGCGGCAATGCATTTGAAGCCTGTACAAGTCTTGAAACAATAGTGCTTCCTGAGGGGGTAGAAAGCATCGGTGACGGCGCTTTTAGAGATTGTACAGGTATGAAAGAAATCGCTATTCCTGAAGGTGTGACCAGTCTTGGGTATTATGCATTCCAGGATTGTACCGGGTTGCAGAGTGCAATAATCCCTGAAAGTATGGAAGGTATTGGCGAGTGGGCGTTTAAGGGATGCAGCAGTATGGAGAATGTTACAATAAAGGGTGCAGATACTATTGGAGAAGCTGCGTTTAGCGGATGTAGCAGTCTTAAGAGTGTAACTATTCCTAAGAATGTAACAAGTATTGGTGAATATGCATTTAATGGATGTGACAGCCTTACAAGTGTAACTATTATGGAAAATGTAGGTACTATCGGTGAATACGCATTTTCGGGATGTGGAAGTCTTACTGATTTAACTATTATGGATGGCGCGGGCAGTATTGAAAAAGCGGCATTTTACAATTGTCAGAAGCTTACTAATGTAACTATAGGTAAAGGGCTTACAAGTATTGGGGAGGCTGCGTTTAATACTTGTATTAGTCTTGAAAGTATAGTTATTCCGGAGGGGGTAACAAGTATTGGAGAGTTCGCATTTAATAGTTGTCAGAGTATGACCAGTGTGACTATACCTGAAGGTGTGGAGAGTATCGGAAAGGCTACATTTCAGTTTTGTAGTGCTCTTAAAGAGGTAACTATACCAAATAGTGTGAAGGATATTGGAGAGTATGCTTTCAATGAATGTAATGCTTTGACTGCTGTTACAATCGGAGAGGGTGTAAAGGGCATTGGAGACTACGCTTTCAACAATTGTAGAGAACTTACGGGTATAAATATACCAAAGGGCGTAGAGAGTATTGGTAAATCTGCGTTTAATAATTGTTTTAACATGACGGAGATAGAGCTTAACGAAGGTCTTATAAGTATTGGTGATTCTGCATTCTACGGTTGTGGCGGTGTGAAGGAAGTAGTGATTCCGGAAGGCGTGACTGAGATAGGAGAATCAGCATTTTACAATTGTAGTAATATGGAAAGCCTGACAATTCCAGGAAGTGTTTCGGTTATAGGTGCCGGAGCAATTAGCGGTTGCGACAGTTTAACAGAACTCAAAGTTGACGAGGATAACAGCAGTTATTGTGTATTATCGGGCGTTTTATATGATAAGGCGCTTACAACAGCGATTAGTTGTCTGTCTAATGTGGTTTCTGTGGATATTCCTGAGGGCGTTACAACTATTGGTGCTAATGCATTTTCAGGTTGTATGTACTTGGAGAGTGTGACTATACCTGATACGGTGACACATATTAACAGTCATGCCTTTTTTGCATGTACATCGCTTGATGAGATTCTGATTCCAAACAGTGTAAAGCGCATTGAAGGGGGCGCATTCCAGCAGAGTGGTATAAAGAGTATAGTGATTCCGGAAGGTGTAACTGATATTTATGGGTATACATTTTATGGATGTCATTCTTTGGAGAGCGTGACCATATCTGAAGGCGTAACGACTTTTTGGGATATGACTTTTGCGTATTGTGACAGTTTAACTGACATAACGATTCCTAATGGTGTAACGGAGCTTGGAAATTATACATTTTATGCATGTACGAAATTAAACGAGATAGTGATTCCGGAAGGTGTCACAAAGTTGGGAGCGTCGGTGTTTAGTAACTGTAATAATCTTAAGAGTGTGGTTATTCCTGGCAGTGTTACTGATATTCAGGATTCTGCATTTATGGGATGTAGTAGTCTTGAGAAAATAGTGATTCCAGAGGGTGTGACCACCATTGATAATTATGTTTTTTATGGCTGTGAAAGTTTGAAGGAAGTTATTTTACCGGAGTCGTTGACTTCATTTGGTTTGCACGCATTTGTGTTTTGCGATGCCCTTGATAAAGTTGTCCTTCCAAGAAAAGCTTCTTCAGTTATATGTGACTTTAGGGGTACGGATGATTCTATTGAGTTTTGGTATTACAGCGATTCCGGTCTGATGGAATATATAGAGAACAATATAGGTATTGATGCATTGAAGTCAGGTTGCCCCAACTATGTGTTCAAAGCTATTACGGAGCTAACTGATGCAGAGACTAACGTGTCTGTTGGATATGTAGACGGTACATTTGATGAGAAACCGCAGCTTAAGGTGGAAGCTCTTACAGCGGGTGATGAAACTTATAATGATATTGTGCTTGAAGGTAATATTGTGGACAAATCTGTTGAAGCGTCGGAGGTTAATTTTAAAGCCTATGATGTAACATTAACAGATTCTGAGGGCAATGCAGTAAGCCCTGAGGGACCTGTGCTGGTTAAGATTCCATGCCCTGATAAATATAATGGAAAAAACTGCAAGATTTATTATGTAAACGGTACAGGCAATTTTGCAGATATGAATGCAACCTATTCGGACGGATATATGCGTTTCGAAACAAAGCAGTTTGGGGTGTATATAATTACTGAAACAGAATTAGTAACATTTACATACGGTGATGCTAATTCAGACGGTGCTATTAATATAAGTGATGCGGTTGCATTGAAAAAACATCTTGCAGGAATTACGGAAGAAGTTAATCTTATGGCATGTGATACCAATGCAGATGGCAAAGTTGATATAGCTGACGCAGTTAAGCTTATGAAGCATCTTGCGGGCTATACAGATGAGGTGCTGGGAAAGTCGTGAACAGTCGGCGACATTGTGGGGTGACGGGTTCGTGAATTAACCATTGTACATTTTGTCAAAATGTGATAAAATAATTACGATTATGCACAGATGAATGTCTGCCACAGTATTTTGCGGTAGAATGCAAAAATGTGTGCAGACACAATTTCTAGGAGGATTAATATGAGCAGCGTAAAACGAGTTTATGTTGAGAAGAAGAAACCATTTGCGGTTAGTGCGAAGGAGTTGCACGACGAGATTACAGGATATCTTGGTATCAGCACTATTACAGGAGTGAGAGTGCTTATCCGCTACGATATAGAGAATTTGTCAGAGGAGACTTATGGAAAGGCACTTACAACTGTATTTTCAGAGCCACCTGTTGATGATGTTTATGAGATGAACTTTGAGTGCAAGGCAGAGGACTTTGTGTTCTCAGTTGAGTATCTTCCGGGACAGTTTGACCAGAGAGCAGATTCAGCAGAGCAGTGTGTTAAGTTCTTTAACGAGAACGAAATGCCTGTTATTAAGACTGCTACAACATATATTATAGAGGGAACTCTTACAGAGGAGCAGAAGTCTAAGATTAAGGAACTTTGCATCAACCCTGTTGATTCAAGAGAGGCAGACAGTGCTATTCCTGAGACTTTAGTTACTAAGTTTGATGTACCTGAGGATGTTAAGATTCTTGACGGTTTTAAGGATATGTCAGAGGCAGAGCTTAAGGAACTTTACGATTCACTTGGTCTTGCTATGACATTTAAGGATTTCAAGTTTATTCAGGAGCATTTTGTGGCTGAAGAGAAGAGAGATCCTTCCATGACTGAGATTCGTGTTCTTGACACATATTGGTCAGACCACTGCCGTCACACAACATTTGCTACAGAATTAAAGGATGTTCAGTTTAAGGAAGGTTTCTATAGAACTCCTATGGAGGCTACTTACAACAAGTACCTCGCAGACAGAGAGGAACTTTATAAGGGACGCAAGGACAAGTTTGTATGTCTTATGGACTTAGCTCTTATGGCTATGAAGAAGTTAAAGGCAGAGGGCAAGCTTGCAGATCAGGAAGAGTCAGAGGAAATCAATGCTTGTAGTATTGTTGTTCCTGTGGAGATAGATGGAAAGACTGAGGAGTGGCTTGTTAACTTCAAGAACGAGACACATAATCACCCTACAGAAATCGAGCCATTTGGTGGTGCTGCTACATGTCTTGGTGGTGCTATTCGTGATCCATTGTCAGGTCGTACATATGTAGATCAGGCTATGCGTATCACAGGTGCGGCTGACCCTACAGTACCTATCTCAGAGACTATTAAGGGTAAGCTTCCTCAGAGAAAGCTTGTTACAGGTGCGGCCCACGGTTACAGTTCATATGGTAACCAGATTGGTCTTGCAACAGGTTATGTAAAGGAACTTTATCATCCTGACTATGTTGCAAAGCGTATGGAGATTGGTGCGGTTATCGCAGCAGCTCCAAGAAGTGCTGTTAAGAGAGAAACATCAGATCCGGGCGATATTATCGTATTGTTAGGCGGTCGTACAGGCCGTGATGGTTGTGGTGGTGCAACAGGTTCTTCAAAGGTACACACAACAGAGTCTATTGAGACTTGTGGTGCAGAGGTTCAGAAGGGTAACGCTCCTACAGAGCGTAAGATGCAGAGACTCTTCAGACGTCCTGAGGTTACAAAGCTTGTTAAGAAGTGTAACGACTTTGGTGCAGGTGGTGTATCAGTTGCCATCGGTGAGTTAGCACCGGGACTTAGAGTATCACTTGACAAGGTGCCTAAGAAGTATGAAGGTCTTGACGGTACAGAGCTTTCTATCTCTGAGTCACAGGAGCGTATGGCTGTTGTACTTGATCCTAAGGATGTTAAGGCATTCCTTGATTATGCAGCAGAGGAGAACCTTGAAGCTATTGAAGTTGCAGAGGTTACAGCAGAGCCAAGACTTGTTCTTGTGTGGAGAGATAAGGAGATAGTTAATATCTCAAGAGCATTCCTTGATACTAACGGAGCTCATCAGGAGACATCAGTGCTTGTTGATATTCCTGAGAAGTCAGAGTGCTACCTTGAAGCTGAAGAAGTTACAGATGTTAAGGATAAGTGGATTAAGACTCTTAACGATCTTAATGTATGTTCACAGAAGGGATTGGTTGAGCGTTTCGATGCTTCAATCGGTGCCGGTTCAGTATATATGCCATACGGCGGTAAGTATCAGCTCACAGAGACACAGGCTATGGTTGCAAAGCTTCCTGTTCTTAAGGGCAAATGTGATACAGTAACTATGATGTCATACGGCTTTGACCCATATCTTTCTAAGTGGAGTCCATATCACGGTGCTATGTACGCTGTTGTGGATTCAGTTGCTAAGATTGTGGCAGCAGGCGGTGACTTTAATAAGATTAGATTTACATTCCAGGAGTACTTCAGAAGAATGTCAGAGGATCCAAGCCGTTGGAGCCAGCCATTCGCTGCACTTCTTGGTGCATATGAGGCTCAGATGGGATTTGGCCTTCCATCAATCGGTGGTAAGGACAGTATGTCAGGAACATTTGAGAATATCGATGTTCCACCTACACTTTGTTCATTCGCAGTTGATGTGGCTAAGGAAGCTGATATTGTTACTCCTGAGCTTAAGGCTGCGGGCAATGTACTCGTTAGATTTGATATTGCAAAGGATGAGTATGACCTCCCTGTATTTGCACAGGTTAAGGAACTTTACGATGCTATTCATGCTTTAACAGGCAATGGCACAATTGTTTCTGCATACGCACTTGATGGTAACGGACTTGTACCTGCTGTTTCTAAGATGGCATTTGGTAATAAGTTAGGATTCGAGATTAGTGCAGATGTTAAGGAAAGTGATTTGTTTGCTCCGGCATATGGTTGTATCGTGGCAGAAGTTCCTGCTGATAAGCTTGCCAATATCAATGTGGCTTACACAAAGATTGGTGAGGTTAAGGACAACGGTGCATTTGCATATAAGGATGTAGTTATTACAGTTGATGAGGCTTTGAAGGCTTGGACAGAGAAGCTTGAGAAGGTATTCCCTACAAAGGCTGTTAAAGAGACTACTCCAATCGAGACAAAGCTTTACAATACAGACAAGATTTATGTATGTAAGAATAAGGTTGCAAAGCCAACAGTATTTATTCCTGTATTCCCAGGTACTAACTGTGAATATGATAGTACTAAGGCATTTGAGAGAGCCGGTGCAGATGTAATCGTTAAGGTGTTTAAGAACCTTGATGCTGAGGGTATCAGAGATTCTGTTGATGAGTTTACAAAGGCTATTAATCAGGCTCAGATTATTATGTTCCCAGGCGGATTCTCAGCAGGTGATGAGCCGGATGGTTCTGCTAAGTTCTTCGCGACAGCATTCCGTAATGCTAAGATGAAGGAGGCAGTAGAAAAGCTTCTTAATGAAAGAGACGGTCTTGCTCTTGGTATCTGTAATGGTTTCCAGGCACTTATCAAGCTTGGTCTTGTGCCAAATGGTGCTATAACAGGTCAGGATGCTAACTCGCCTACACTTACATTTAACACAATCAACCGTCACATCTCTAAGATGGTTTACACAAAGGTTGTTACTAATAAGAGCCCATGGCTTCAGGAAGCAGAACTCGGTGGTGTATACTGTAACCCTGCTTCACACGGTGAGGGACGTTTTGTAGCACCTAAGGAGTGGATTGATAAGCTCTTCGAGAATGGTCAGGTTGCTACACAGTACTGTGATATTAACGGCAACATTTCTATGGATGAAGAGTGGAATATTAACGGTTCTTATATGGCTATTGAAGGTATCACAAGTCCGGACGGAAGATGTCTTGGTAAGATGGCTCACTCAGAGAGACGTGGTGATTCAGTTGATATTAATATCTACGGCGAGCAGGATTTGAAGATATTCGAGTCAGGTGTTAAGTACTTTAAGTAATTGAATTGGTGTAATATGTCGGACATCTGTTTAGTACAGATGTCCGGCTAATAAATAATCAATCATAAGGGGGTATTTGTATTATGGCAAAACAGATTAATGACAGACTTTGGCATGACAGAAAGAGATGGTTGTTCTTTGGACTTCCGTTTACTTTCACACGTTACTCAGTAAACAAGGAAAGATTCTTTATCAGTAAGGGGTTCCTGAATGTTAAGGATGATGAAGTGCGTCTTTACAGAATAATGGATATTTCTCTTAGAAGAACCTTGTTTCAGCGTATATTCGGGCTTGGCACAATTCATGTGTGTTCAGGGGATAAGACGATGCAGGATTTCGATATTATTAACATAAAGAAGCCTCTGGAGACAAAGGAGTTGCTTTCTGATTTAGTAGAGCGTCAGAGGGATGCTAAGAGAGTAGTTAACAGAGAGAATATGATAGGTCATGCAGGTCATGATAACGATGACTTTGATGTTATGGCGGATGAGGCAGAACCATTTGTTTAAATGGTGTTAGGGTAAGCATTGAAATTGTCGCATAAAAGCGGGGGATTATATGTTTCGGATATTCATATATCGTTTTTGTGCGACAAATTTTTTGTGAAAAATTTTGATGTACAAGTAAAATAATGTTATAAGAGAGGGAAAGCAATGAGAGGAAAAGCTAAGAAATTGTTAGCTGTAATAATGATAAATATAATGGTCCTTACTATTATGCCGATTGTAGGGCTTGAGGGGGCGTTTAAGATTAGTCTTGTAACAGCAGAGGCTGCACAAGAAGATCCGTTTGATATAAGTCGGTTAAATGTGATAAACAGTGGAAAATATGCAGGCGCTGAATGGTCTATGTACGATAATGGACTTTTGTGGGTTGAAGATGACAAAAGTGGCGAGACAACATATGCAAGCGAAAACTATAGTGTTGACACTATTATTCAAGATGAGGATTTTACAGTTGAAAAAAAGGATATTAAGTATGTTTATTGGAACATAACAGCAAGGATGTCTTGTAGTAAGGATTTTTATGAATGCTCAGGATTAATAAAAATTTTGTTTGGTCCAACGTTTATAAATACATCCGGCAGAATTATGACAATGGATAGTATGTTTTATAATGCAAGCAGTGTGGAATCCGTAAATATTAACCAGTTGGATACATCCGGAGTGAAGGATATGACTTCAATGTTTTATGGGTTTGGTACTGCACCACTTGACTTAAGTAATTTTAATACATCTCAAGTTAAAAGTATGGCAGCTATGTTCTATGAATGTAATTCAAATCTTATAAATGTTAGCAAGTTTGATACATCTAGTCTAATTGATACACAAATTATGTTTGCCGGATGTGACGCTGTAGATACGTTGGATGTTAGTAATTGGGATACTTCTAATGTAGAGCGTATGTGGGGAATGTTTTCAGGCTGTACCAATGTAAAAACTTTGGATGTTAGTAATTGGAATGTTTCCAAAGTGGTAGATATGGAGGCTATGTTCTCAGGTTGTTCTGCATTAAAAATTTTGAATGTAAGTAATTGGGATACATCTAATGTTGCGACGATGAAGCGAATGTTTGAAAAGACATCTGTTTCCAATATAGATATTAGTAAGTGGAATACTAAAAAAGTAACAGATATGACTAAAATGTTTAGTGGTAATGAAGCATTAACAACTGCTAATTTAAAAGGAATAGACACCTCTAATGTTACAACATTCGATTCGATGTTCGATGGTTGTAAAGCACTTTCATCGTTGGATATGAGTGGATTGAATAATACAAAGGTTACAGATATGAGCTATATGTTTTACAATTGTAAGGCATTAGTTGATTTGAATTTAGAGGGTTTTAAAACGCCGTCAGTAACAGATATGAGTTGGATGTTTGCAGGCTGTGAAGCATTATGTAAGTTGGATGTAAGCTCATTTGATACGACTAATGCGACTACTATGAGGAATTTGTTTAATAACTGCAAGTCATTGATAAAAGCAGATTTAGGCGGATTCAAAACTTCAAATGTAACCGATATGAGTAATATGTTCCGTAATTGCAGTTCCTTGACTACTTTGGACGTGAGTAGTTTTGATACATCTAAGGTTACTGATTTGTCATGGTTTGTAGGAGGATGTAGTTCACTAGAAGCATTGGATATGAGAGGGTTTAAAACTCCTAAACTTAGAAGATTTGTTAATGTTTTCGTAGAATGTTCATCGCTAAGAGAAGTAGATATGAGTAATATGGATTTTTCTACTGTTAATGAATGCGTATACATATTATCTAAAAGTGATGTATTACATATTGTGAAAGTACCGAAAAATTTCTCGACAGAAAATGTTCCTTTGAGTGGTGTGTGGTATATGTTAAATGCCGACAATACAGTTGATAGGACAATACAGTATAAGTATTTACCAACAACGGAGACGGAGTCAGTTACTTTGGTAAGAGAACTTACACATCAATGTGATAGCGTAACTGATGGTAAGGGAATATGTTCTTTATGCAGTGGAGTGGTTATGTATGGTGATAGTGATGATGATGGCAAGTTGAGTGTAAGTGATGCGGTTATGTTAAAGAAATATCTCGCTGGAGATGATACAACCAAGATTAATATGGGTGCTGCAAATGTAAATGCTGACAATAAAATTAGCATTGAGGATGCAGTTAAGGTCATGAAAAAGCTTGCGGGAATGGATGTAAAATTAGGCGAGTCCGAGTAATAGAATATAAAGGCTCTATGTTAGAAATGGGATGTGGTTTGTTTTAATCACATCCCATTTCTGACATAAAAAATCTTTCATACCATAATACAAACATATAAGCCCTAAGAAGAATTGCAGAGTTGTCGGCTTTGCCCTGCTTGTGAGCTTCAAGTAACTTTAGCAGCATAGTCTGGTCAAGGTATTCGCAGACTGCGTCAGAGGATAAAGTATTTTTGAAAAGGTTGTAATACTTTTCGTTTCGCAACCATGCAGCAACAGGAAGAACACGCTTTTTATGAATCCGGTCGGTAAAATAGCCGGAAAGATATTTGGAAGCGGCCTGACGAAATACGTTTCTGCTTATAAGTTTACCATTTTTGGCAATTCGATTCTTTTTATATTCATTAGGTATTTCACACATTGCATCAAAGAAATGATTGTTGAGGTATGGTAAATGTAACTTAATATCATTGGCGGTACTAAGTTTTGTATAAATCATAGCTTGACGCTCAATAGCGGAAAGCTTGTCGTTAATATCTCCATCGTCAGCCATGAGTCCGCCGCATGCACCGGAAATTACTGCATCAGTACGACCTGAAAGATTAGTGCACAGCATATATGCAGGCAATGAATCTTCAAGGGGTATTGGTTCTTCAAGTATGTCTGTCAGATTAGAAATGGCATCTATGCATTGCTTAGTGGATGACTGCATACATACGTTATCTATCCTTAAAATGTTGGAAAGTTCGGTTATATACTTATTCTCGTCGCACATATCAAAGTCATAATGTATAGAGAAACTGTCATCCGGCCTTAGAATTGCAGTCATATAACTTGACATAAAGTCCTTTTCAAGAAATGCACATGTGTTTGTGTTGTCGGTGTCGCAATAATCAAGGACACTGTTTACAGCGTTAGATATATAATTGTTAATATCAATGGTATATGCAGATGAATCTTTGCCGGTATTAATGTTAATAACCGGTTTCCAATACTTGGATATAGTCAATTTGCCATTCTTATAATAAAATGAGTGACCGGCAGGGAGGGCATAGATTCTCTCGAACATAGTCTCGGAACCGGTTCTGTAACCCTTGGTCATATATTTATCAACAGCCAAACGGTTAACAGCAAGGGTGTACCCATCACAATCAAGTATGGAACGGATGGCAGATGCGTATATAAAACTGTCAGCAGTGTTTGTGTAATAAACAGGTCTTGAACCAAAACGGTCTGTTGCACCCCAAAGTACATTGGTTTCATTATCATATATGATAAGGGCAAATGAACCGTTCAGATGTGAGATAAAAGCATCCCCTAACTGCATATACAGATTAGCAATAAGGTGTTCAATATCAGTGCTTTCTGCAGCATCTGAATCTAAGGATAGTGCATTCCAAAGAGAATCTTTGTTGTACAATATACCTTCGAATGTTACGTAATATCTGTTGTTAATAAGGTTTTGAGTATTATTGCAAATATAATCAGAATTAGTATTCTTTATGATACCGTGCATATCTTAATCTCCATATTCAAAATGATTATAATATATTTATTATTATATGATTATATCAAATGGGCAATGGTATTACAAGTTACGTGAATTTATTAAAAAATTATAATGTAAAATCAAGAGTGTTTACAAATCTTTACAAAAGGAGTATAATATAGCGGAATATTGATTAAAATTAGTATAGGAGATGCTATTATGGATAAGATTATTATGAAAACGCCTCTCGTTGAGATGGATGGCGATGAGATGACAAGAGTGCTTTGGCAGCTTATCAAGGATGAGCTTTTAAAGCCATATATAGAGTTGAATACAGAGTACTATGACCTTGGCCTTGTGCACAGAAATGAGACTAACGATCAGGTTACTATTGATTCGGCAGAAGCTACAAAGAAGTATGGTGTAGCTGTTAAGTGTGCTACAATCACACCTAATGCTGCACGTATGACAGAGTATGACCTTAAAGAGATGTACAAGAGTCCTAACGGAACTATCAGAGCTATGCTTGACGGTACTGTGTTTAGAGCTCCTATTATTGTTAAGGGAATCGAGCCATATGTTAAGACTTGGAAGAAGCCGATTACTATTGCAAGACATGCATATGG
>JAFQIQ010000292.1 GCA_017397445.1 Lachnospira sp. | reverse complement strand
TCCTATCTCAGTCACATACATACTGGCAATCACCACAGTGCAATCCTTAATCTCAACACACTTCTTTGGAGAATATACTTTAATTCCACAAAATTCCATCCCCCACTTACGCTCATCATTGTCCACAAAGCCTATTACATTATATCTATCCTTTAAAAATTCATAAGCTTCTTCCCCTGCTTTAGATGCTCCAAATATGATAATATCCTGCATACACAACCTCCTGCACAACTATCTTCACACTTTATCTTACAACTTATAACACCCTTCTAAGCCACATACATTTCTTGTATCAAGTATTATCTTGCTCTTCAGTTTCTCCTGCTCTGCCTTAATCTCATCATGACCAACCATAATCGCCACAATTTCTACATTGTTTAAAAACTCATCGAAATCATGGTACTGGTTGTCCACTATATCATTCTTTACATATGGATCGTATACTTTGACACCACTTGCAAGATGCTTTTTCATACACTCTAACATCTGTAAAGTCGGGCTCTCTCTTACATCATCAACATTTTCCTTGTATGTAAGTCCGTATATTCCCACCTTTGACGCGTCACTGATTCCATTCTCATTCATTATATCACTTAATCGCTCTAGGACAAACTCCGGCATGGAATCGTTAATCTTTCTTGCCGCAAGTATGATATTGGCAAGTCCCGGATAATCTCCCACCAGAAACCAAGGGTCTACAGAGATGCAATGTCCGCCAACACCTGGTCCCGGAGTAAGTATGTTAACTCTCGGGTGCATATTGGCAATCTTGATTATCTCATACACATCCATATTGTCTGAGCGACATATCTTTGCCAGCTCATTAGCAAATGCTATGTTAATATCTCTGTATGTGTTCTCCACTACCTTTGTCATCTCTGCAGTTCTGATATCTGTAACCACGATATTGCCCTTACAGAAGCTTGAGTATAACTCTTTAATCTTTTCACCAACAGACTTGTCATCCGCACCCATTGTACGCGAATTGTTAACAAGCTCATATATCATATTGCCCGGTATAATTCGCTCTGGAGCATGAACAAGATGAACATCCTCGCCAATAACCTTGCCCTTACTTGTAATATAAGGACGAACGTACTTGTCTACCGTTCCCGGAGAAATTGTAGACTCGATAACAATAACCGCACCTTTTCTGCAATGCTGTAAAACACTATCAACTGCACATAACACGTAAGATGCATCGATTTTCTTATTATCTTTTTCATATGGTGTAGGTACCGCGATTATGTAAGTATCTGCCTGCTGATATTCACAAGAGAACAGAATGCCCCCTTCCACAGCTTTCTTAAAAAGCTCTGGAAGTCCATCCTCCTCAAATGTCACAACACCACTATTAAGTTGTTCCACCAGACTGTGATTATAGTCTGTACCAACCACTTCTACCCCGTTAGCTGCCAACATCAACGCAGTCGGAAGTCCGATATAACCTAAGCCTATTACGTTTACCATAGTATTTTCTCCTTATATGTCACTCATTTACACATTTCTATAACTTTCTTCAGCTGCTTTTTCCATGTAAGATTCTCTTCAGCATACTTACGCATCTCACAAGCGGCCTTAGTCAAATCCATCCTTTCGTAAAATTGAACTATAGAATTAATATCTATATAGTCATCATTCTCCGGAACCTTAAGCACGTAAGGATAACCTTCTTGAATGGCCACATCATTATAGTCAATTACAAATGGGATTCCTCTCGCACAATACTCTGCCGCCTTTATAGGTGATACACTTTCCAATTTTAGTCTGTGTATTCCAACTGATCCTATAGCAATATCCATTTCATCAAATATCTCATTCAATCTCTCTTTATCAGTAACCATCCATATCTGATGAATATATTCCTGCAGATTATACTTTTCAACCAACTCACTATACTCGCTACTCTCCGGGCCCTCTCCTACGAGATATAATTCCACCCTAACAGTTGGATTATCACTGTAATACTCTCTCAATCCTTCTATTACTCTGTCATATCCATGCCAGAACTGCATAGTCGCCAGACCAACCAGCTTTATAACTCCATCTTTCTTTCTTACCTTCTTTACAGGTATCTTTTCTACATCCACCCCATTAACCAATACCGCTTTAACCGGTATCCCATATATCTCATCCACTTTGTTGTATGTTACCATACTCTTAAAGCACTCCTTGAGATACGGTCTGAATAGTCTGTCATTTTCCTTTAACAACGAACCATCCACAAGTTCATCATCATACGGAAATGTGGGCATCTCGCACACAACATTTGCATATTGTGATGTAAGTTTTTGATAAAAATCAAACACTCCATAATTTTCCATGAACCTATAACGTATATATATATACTCCGGATTAATTTTCGCTAACCAGTCAAACACACATACAGACGACTTCATAATATTGGCACAATATGCTAACTCTGTAATCCCTGTGCTAAGCTCGTACTTATAACATCGCATATCATCAAAAAATATCAGAGTTGTATCATATCCCAATTTTTCAAATGCGCCTGCCTGCATTCTAATCTTTCTATATATTCCCGTATGTGCTTTGTGGAATATATCACCATTACTAACCAAATATACCAGTTTCATCCAAAAGCCCCTTCCGTTTGTAATCTAACAACTCTAACACATTACAATAATTGTTAACATTATATTGCTTCAGAGCACGCTCTATAGCTTCATATGCCTTTAGCGGTGTCACAATACATAGGTCATATTCTATATTTTGCAAATCAGCTATATCTGTAAACTCCGAAAAACCATATTCTGTGTTACATTCCCTATCAACCACACCTATAACCCGACACTCAGCTATTTCATTCAACACATCGCATAGAACTCTTCCTATACAGCCTGCACCATATATAACAACTTTCTTAATACATTTATCATATATATAATTTTTTACCGAATCTTTACCTGTGTTACTACTCAGATTAGACACAACATAGTACATATTCTTGTTAAGTGAATTCTCTTCGAGCAAATCATCAACCACCTGCTCTAACACGTTCCTATCTAACATATTTTCAGACCATCCTCCCACAAAAACTCAACCGGCCGCTTTCCAACGAAAACGACCGGTCTAATACACACAAAAACACTGCACATAACTATTTATCGTCTTCCTTGACTATATTATAACACAGTGTATATATCGACACAATTCGATAATTTCTTAACTCCTTAATCCAAATCTTTCAAAACCATATTGACAAAATACAACATCAATGCTATCCTTTTCTCATCAGATACATTTTATTGTATCCAACATCCACGATATTCTACGAACCACCTATGCGAAAGACCGCATCTTTGACGATTTACGCAACATTCGGTTCTGATATCCCACATTTTGAATTTAATATTATTTATATTTAGTATTGAAATATTGCTTTTATTATAGCAACGTGATATACTCTTAGAAAGAGAGGTAAATAGCATGAACCAATATGCTAAAACGGCTTTGTCCAGTGATATCGAAGCTGCCGATGACAAAGCACAATACGATGAGCACGCCAAGAATCTACTATCAAACAAGCCAATCCTTGCATGGATTCTAAAGTCTACAATTAAGGACTTTATGGATTTATCAATCAAAGAAATAATAAACTTAATTGAAGGCGAGCCACAGGTTGGTATTGTGCCTGTAGACCCGGGTCTTACTAATGCCCCTAAGATAACAGGTTTATCCGCCGAGAACAATACACAGCACGAAGGCAAAGTAACTTATGACATCAGATTTTTTGTGTATACACCCCAGAAAGATTGGTTGATTAAACTAATTATTAATGTAGAGGCTCAGAAAAAGTTCAATCCTTCATATGACCTTACTACAAGAGGTGTGTTTTACGGGGCACGTATGTTATCAGCCCAATACAACACGGAGTTCTCACACGGAGACTATGACAAGCTCAAAAAGGTCTACTCCATTTGGGTGTGTATGGAATCCGATGATGATGTGTCAGATACGATTATAAGCTATCGTATGACGCCATATTCCATATACGGAGGTTATACCGGAGAATCTTCCAGATATGACTTGCTTGAGGTGATTATGATTTGTCTGGGCAGCAAAGCCCGAAAGACAAAAAACAGAATCATTAAGCTTCTTGATACGATTTTGGCAAACAATATCACCGTGGAGGATAAAAAAGAGGTTCTGCAAAAAGAATTTGACATTGAGCCCACAGAAAAAATTGAAAAGGAGTTGAGGTTAATGTGCAATCTGAGTGATAATATCGAAGAAAAAAGCATAGAGAAAGGCCGGGCTGAAGGTAAGGCTGAAGAATTAATTCAAAACGTTAACAATGCAGCCGAAACAATAGGGCTGGAGAAAGCACTTGAACTACTGAAGGTTTCTAGGGAGAGGTACGAAGCAGCAATTGAGTTGGTTTCCCGTACTGAATAGCATTTGACTGCTGCATTTATCGCTTCTCATGTGGCACTTCTTTGCCATAACATCTACGATATTCTACGAACCACCTATGCGAAAGGCCGCATCATCGCAGGCTGACGCAACATTCGGTTCTGATATCCCACATTTGGAATTTAATATTATTTAGTCATCGTGGGCTTGTTGGAATGAGCGTTCGATAACTAATTCCCAAAATAAAATAAGGACGGAATTTATGTTTGCATACATTCAATTATTTGATATAATACTTATATAGGAATACTTTATTGTTACTCCTATTCTCGTCCTTATTATAGATATAAGATTCACAAGGAGGAGACTATGGAGAGTACAGATATTGTGGAAACCGCAACGGTAGTGGAAACTCCACTAAGCAAGGTCCAACAATTAAGACCAATGGACGACACGTTTTTCACTAAACTGGCAGAGAACGTCAATTTCTGTCAGGAACTACTACAAGTCGTCTTAGAAAAACCGGATTTAAGAGTTATTTCAACGCAACCTCAAAAGGTGTTAAGAAACATTGAGGCACGTTCTGTAACTGTCGATGTATTATGTGAAGACGCAGCTCATAACAGATATAACATCGAAATCCAGAAGGACGATAACGACGACCACCAAAAAAGAGTACGCTACAACGGCTCTAATGTTGATACGTACATAGCTGAGAAAGGCACCAAATTCAGTGAATTGCCTGATTTATATGTAGTGTACATTTCCAGTTTTGACACATTTAAAGGTGGCAGGAATATTTACCACATAAACAGAGTTGTTCAGGAAACTGGCGAAGTGGTAAATAACGGATACCACGAGGTATATGTAAACACTAAAGTTGATGATGGCACTGCTATTGCTGACCTGATGCAGATTTTCAAGAGCAATACCGTTCCGAGTGATCCGCGTTTTCCGGAGACATGTCGTGTTATCAGATACTTTAAAGAAGGAAAGGGGCGAGAAGAAATGTGTGAAATTATTGAGAATTATGCTAAAAAACGTGAAGAGAATGTTGCTCGTAAGTGTATAAGACGTGGTGATACCGATTCTGCAATAATGGAAATCACTACGCTTACACTTGAAGAAATTCAACGTATAAGAGAAGAAGAACTTCAACTTGCTTAACTTGAGCTTGGTGCAGCTATTACATTTGACTGCTGCATTCTCTACTTCTCATATGGCACTTCTTTGCCATAACATCTACGATATTCTACGAACCACCTATGCGAAAGACCGCATTTTTGCCGGCTTACGCAACATTCGGTTCAAAAAAGAGTACGCTACAACGGCTCAAACGTTGATACCCGCATTTAAGTTCCAGCCATTATGGAGTCCATTGCAACGGATACTACTAAGAGGCTATGCAGCAGCATAGCCTCTTGTGTTATTTCCAAACTATTTGCATTTTTAACAATTATAGTTTTTCTACACCTTCACTATTTCACCCTTTAATCCCATCATCTTAATCTGAAACACTATCTCTCCGGCATATTTTCTAGATGCAACTATTATTACATCCGGACTGTCTTCTTTTAACATCTCGGGGCGATATATTGTATAACCACACAATTCAGTTCCTTGCTTATAAGAACTACCATCTACGATTCTGCAGATTATCTCTCGAACATTCGGGCAATTGCTTATAATACTCTCCGCAATCTCCCCCGCTCCCCATATGGCAACTTTTTTGTTCTGTAGCCTTAAATTCTCAACCACTCCACATATTACGCTCTCTATTGTATTATAATACTGAAGCTTTTTGCGAGAAACGGTACAATCTCTCAAACTGTCCATATATGAATTCATAAATATCTCATTATCCATATGCTTTCTAAGATAACCACTTACTCGTTCAACCTCAAAATCCTCATTTGCAACTATCTGAGCCATACACTTACCACTAAGCTTCTCATGTTCATCCACAAATTTGTCTAACTTTGACACATCTACATCTATCGACTGGTAATACTCATAAACTTCGTCTAATACAAATGCGTCTATCAACGGCCAGTTATCACTAACATTTGTTTGCGTACCAAGCCCGATTCCTATTGTCGGAGTTCCTATAAAAAGACTCCCTTTTTCACTTTTACTCAATGCACTTGCCACTATCTTAATATGTGGAAACACCCAATCCATAGTGAGATAATAATCTTCCGAAGAGTTATGTCCTTTTATAGACTGCCTATCTATATCTATGTTATCACGATACTGCTTCCAAAGCTCGGTCCTAACCAGGTGACAGCCAAGATACGTAAATATGTGTGATGGCATTTTACATGGAATCTGATATATATCCTCCCATGCACTAAACAAGATCGTTTCATCATTATCAAAAAACCAATTTTTTCTGTTTGAATTATAGCTTGTATATGTCTGATTTTCCAACATATAATTGCGATCTCGTATATCGAAATGTTCATAATTAAGACACGCATAATCTATCTTATCACCATACTCATACAAACTATCAACAATCCTTTTAATCCCCCCCGGTATCAGCACATCATCGTCTCCAATGATCACAAAAAACTCACCTTCCACAAGATCTGAAACTTGCAAAAAGTTACGACAACTTCCAATGTTTTCAGTATTCTTATGATACCTTACATTCAAACTCATATCCGGAAACTGTGAAAGCGTATCATATACCATACGTTCAGTTCCATCCATTGAGTTATTGTCTGAAATCACCAACTCCACATCTTCAACACAAGTACTCATCTCTCTAAGAACCTGCTTAAGTAATGGACGCAAAAGTTCACATCTATTATAAGTTGGTATATATATCGATAATCTCTTCCCACTCATCCTTGTCACCTCTAATTTCTATACACTTCACACAATTGTTTAATATGCTCATCCATCGTAGTCAGTTTAACCCCATTCTTCCAGAATGCTTCCAGTAAACTCGAATTCTTCACAATTCCCTCTAACTTATCGATAAAATTGCCTATATTACCCGCCTCAAATACAAACTCCGGTAAGACACACAATTCTTGTGCACCGCCCAGATTACTTGTCATAATTGGTATTCCAAGAGACACCATCTCGATTGCTACCTGTGGAAGATTATCTTCCCACAAAACCGGCACTACACCAAGATGAACATCCGAGAGAATTTCATCTATATTGTCATGTGTATAACCATCATACACCACAATATCACCGAACTTACCTCTTAACTTTGCCATTCTTTCTACTGCTGCCTCATCAGTAAATCTTGAAGCAAACACCACTCTGCACTTGGCTGCCAAGTCGTCTGACATTTTTTCACAGGCTTCTAAGAAGAAATAAAAACCTTTTTCTCTTCTCATATACCCCATGTAAACCATAGTGAACAACTGTCCATCCTTATATGTATTCTTACCGTGCCCAATCTGTCTGTCAGCAAACTTTGTCCCTATGTAACTCGTCTGTACCTTATATGCATCCACTCCCATATCTATGGCAATCTTTCCGGTTCTCTCAGATACAGCAAGAATAATGTCTACATACTTATTCAAGTACTCAACATTCTTACTTCTAAACATAACAAATTCTTCTGATGATTCATCAACCTCTATACCATCATACTGGGCATCTGTTCTTTTCAACAGTTCTTGTATTCTTGTAATTTCAACATCAGACTTTGCATTAGACTTTTCATAATTCAGCCCAATCTTTTTCTTTATCTTATCACTATGCACGCCTCTCAAATGACAGTTCGCACAGTTTTTGCCATTATCATATCCCAAACAATTCTCTTTACCGTCTTTCCACAAGTTAACTTGCGTACAAAACATATAGTAATTGTGCAATGAATACACAAACTTTGTTTCAGGATAATCCTCTTTCAACTTAAACACATTTAACGAAAGGCCTTCAAAATTATTAAAATGTATTACATCAAAACCGCCCTGCTCCTCTATAAAGCATCGTAACAATTCATATAACTCCATATCATTCAAATATGTTCGTAAATCAGCTTGATTAAGATAATCTCCAGTGGCAAGTATTGGCGAATTTACAATCACATATGACTTACATTTATCACCGAACACATTAGTAGTTTTCTCTATAAAAGTGTCAGCTAAATCGCCCCTGTAATCTCGTCCGGAACTTATGAAATAGATTTCATTATCATCCATAAGCTTGTCTATTATATTTTTCTGATATACAGTTACCCCGCCGCCTTTATTACCAACATTGTCAAACTGTATCCAGTTGTAATACAAAATCTTCATTTCGACAGCCTCCTTACATACTATATATCATTCAACACCTCTTACCCCTCTATAATCACCGCACCGTCCGGCAACGCATATGGAGCCGAATTGCTTACCATCTTGCTTTCCTCGCTCTTTAACGAATCCAGATACTCACCCTGGGCTTTGTTAAGCTCATCCATGTCGCCGCAAGCTCCATCCGCTATAAACTTTTCAACCAGCTCATAGTACTTACTGTCTGCGATATTAAGGTCAATAGCCTCTGCAAGACGCAAGTAGCGCTTTGCAGTTCTGAACTCTCCCGCAACAAGCAGATTCCTAATTGAACGTATGCAGAACAACGGAGTTCTTCTAATTGCCTCATCCTTGTAGCTCTGGATATACTCATTATCCTTTGCAAGACGCAACCAGTGCTGGCGAAGAAGATAGTACTGCATAGCCCCCTTTAAATTGTCATATGACTTTGAGTAGCTGCCAATGTAACTTCTGTAGTAGCAAAGTCTCTGGTCAAAATAAAGAAAATCATAATGCAGGCAAATTCTGTACCAAAGTTCTGTGTCGATAAATGTGTCTGCAAATCCGCTAAACGCACCGCCCACCGCCGGGTTTTCTATACATTCTCTCTTGAAGAGCACCTGTGATGGCACAAATGTATTACTCATAAGGAACACCTTACACTGATAGATACCTTTGCATATGAAACTTGAACCATAATAATTAGGTGCGTCTGTAACATTTCCCTTGTCGTCAACAAGATGCATAGCCGACACTACCATACCGGCACTTGGATGCTGTTCGAATTTCTTAACACATTCTTCCACAAAATGTATATCAAGATAATCATCTGAAGAAAGAACCACAATATATTCGCCATGACTAAGTTCCACGGCTCTGTTATGATTACCCACCACGCCAAGATTCTTTCCGTTCTTGTACAATGTTACATTGTCGAACTTCTCCACATACTCATTAACAATCTCCACTGAATTGTCAGTCGAACCGTCATCAACCACAACAATCTCTATGTTGTCATATGTCTGATGCACCGCACTTTCCATGGTCTCGCGAATAAAATGTCCATAATTGTAATTGGGAATAACTATACTAACTAATGGTTTCATAATAAGGTACCTCCTTGTATCTCTATATTATTTTATATTAATTTTCTATTTCAACCTCAGATATCCCATCCCCAAACTCATAATCCTGCTTTGCCTCTTTTCCCAGTATCACCTCGTAATACTTAGGTTTCAAGCCCATAGCCGGCCTTATGCTTCGAACATTATCTGATGTGAATTTCTCGCCCTTTTTGATAGGCTTTACCGCATATAAACTTCTTCTTGCTGCAGTTCCTGTTTCCTCGGCTATAGTTCTTTTATATGTGGCTTTGCCTTTGATGCGGACAGCATTCTTTACATCCTGTACCATCTTTGCAAAGTCACTTATCTTCATGGAAAATCCTGAATCAACACTTTCCTCATCCTCAAGGCAGACATGCTTTTCGATAACAACTGCCCCCAATGCAACTGCCATTACCGGTGCCAGTGAGCCAAGAGAATGATCCGACAATCCAACAGGACAACCGAATCTTTTATACATATCCGATATGGTTTCAAGATTCATATTGTCATAATCTGCAGGATACTGGCTGCAACATTTTAAAAGAACTATCTGCTGGTTGCCTACTGCCTTGCAGGCATCCACCGCTTCCTGTATCTCCTCTATGGTTCCCATACCACAGGAAATTACCATTGGCTTCCCCTTTGAGGCCGTGTACTTAATCAAAGGAATGTCCACAAGCTCGTATGATGCAATCTTATAGAATTCCACCCCTATACTTTCCAGGAAGTCAACCGCCGTATTATCAAATGGCGTTGACAGAAAGTCCATGCCCAGCTCTTCACAACGTTCCTTTATGGCCTGCTGCCACTCCCAAGGAGTATAACCTTCGCTATAAAGCTTGTAGTAGTTGTAGCCGTCCCAAAGTCCGCCCTTTATAATAAAATCATCTTTATCACAATCAATAGTCAGCGTATCCGCAGTATATGTCTGAATCTTCAGGCAGTCCGCCCCGGTCTTTGCCACTTCTTCCACGATTCGAAGTGCCGTTTCAAGACTACCTCCGTGATTCGCTGACATCTCCGCTATAATATATACATCATCCTTGATTTTTTCATACAGTCTCATCCTTGAACCCCCATCCCGCGTAAGATGCTGTGCATCTCACCATATGTAACACATATTATAACATAACTCACTGACATATATATCGACATTTTTTCAAAATATCTTAATTATTTTGTAATTTTGCCACAATTGTGCTACTCTTATTATAGAAAAATGTTTTGGAGGTATCATATGAGTACCAACTTAGATAAAACCGCTCTTGTTATCGGAGCAAGTTCAGAATCCCGATACGCCATAGAAACCGCTAAGAAACGTGGCTACAAAGTAGTCGCATTTGACGGCAATCCTGATGCGCCGGGACTTTCATGGGCTGATAAGGGAATTGTTACAGACATTAGAGATGCCAATAATATATTAGAGCACTTTAATTCATGGGATATGCCGGCACCTTCTTTCGTGCTTCCTGTCCCTATCGGCAGGTACCTTACAAGTACTGGAAGCGTTAATGATGCTTTAGGGCTTAAAGGTATATCCCATAAAGCAGCTAACCTTTGCACTGACAAGTACGAGTTTCATTGTACTCTTGCGGATGCCGGACTGCGCAACGGATATTGCATGTTGATTCCAGCCGGTGACTCTGCTGACATCCTATCCACAGACAATATCCCTTTACCATTTATCCTAAAACCACGCTTCGGTTCAGGAAGCCGGGGCGTTTACCTTGTAGAAAATGTTGAAC
>JAFQIQ010000031.1 GCA_017397445.1 Lachnospira sp. | reverse complement strand
CTTTAACGTATCTGATAATTCTCTTCCAGCTTTGGTTATAGCACATAACCTTCTTAAAGAGATTGCCAACCTTGCTGTAATTGTCAAACAAAGTAATGTAATTCTCAAACAAATCAGTTTTACACACATCAGACTTTGCTCCGCAAAATGTTATATCAATACCCTGCTCCTTAATGGCTTTAGCAAGGGCAAATGAATACTTATCATTCACCTCAGGAACCTGATCTATCAATAATAGTTTCATATCATATCTCCAAGCTAACATTATTCTGTAAATAATTCTTCGTACTCAGCAATTATTTTTCCCCAACTGAAATGCTTAACTATTCTTTCAGTTGACTTATTGGAAAGTATAGACACTTTCTCTTCGTCATAATCACTGCAGCTGTTAATTACCTCACAGAGAGCTCCATCATTCTTGCTCCAATAAAGAGCTCCATCCTCTGCAACCTCTCTGTTAAAGCCAACGTCCACAAGCAGATTCACATCTGTTGAGGCAAGTGCTTCCAATAAACTCGGATTAGTACCACCAACTTCATGTCCGTGAAAATACGCAAATGCTTCTTCTCTAATCTTCTTCAACAATTCCTGGTTGTAAACCGTACCAACGAATTTTATACGATTGTCCTTGTCGAAACCTGTCTTTTCTTTGAGCTGACTGTAAAATTTATTCTGCTCAACATTGGTTACAAGAACAAAGTCCTTGTCCGTGTCGGATTTCATAAACTCTCTAATCATAGTCTCATAATTATTCTCAGGCACAAATCTTCCAACCACAAGAAAATATCCCTTGGCTTTTACAGAATGCTTGTCACACCACTCTGTCCAATCCTTTGAATCATCTGTAAGCTTGGACTTCTGTATATCTGCACCATATGCAATATATGTTGTATTAGGATTATACTTTCTATAATCATTTTTTATATACTTTTCAATATTCTTAGAGTCACACACAAGCAATTGTGCATGTTTTACCATAAGTTTCTCTGACAACTTCCAGTACTTTCTTATGGCAAAATTCCACTTAGCTCTTTTCCACTCATGTCCGTCAGGATTGACAAACAGACTACCACCCAAAGCCATAAGCTGTTTCTTATAATGCTTAATGAACGGTCCTATCCTGCATGCTAATACATACACTATTGCATTATCTATATTATTATCTTTAATGTACTTATTGCAATATTTAAAAGCAGCCATATCATAGTAAACAGCCTTAGCCGGACCTATGTTTGGTACATTTACGTTAAAGCAATGAGCACCGTTATATTCAAATTCATTATCATTGTCAGCCATACAGGCTACATGATACTTAATATTCTTATCGACTTGTCCTTCAGTTAACTTCTCAACAAATGTTTCGAAACCGCCATACTTAGCCGGTATTCCTTTTGAGCCGATTATAAACACATGCTTCACAACAAACCTCTTAATAATTAATTATTAATATCAAATCCTCTATATTATGCCCAAATTTTACCAGTATCTATACATAACTTCAAGCAAGTAGCGTTGGGCAACGCCACTTGCTTGAATAAAAATTTAATTACTTATTAGAAAGGTACTCATCAATACCCTTTGCACCAGCCTTACCGGCACCCATAGCAAGAATAACTGTAGCTGCACCTGTTACGGCATCACCACCGGCATAAACACCATCCTTAGATGTCTTACCAGTCTCCTCCTCAGCTACGATACACTGCCACTTGTTGATATCAAGTCCCTTTGTTGTTGAAGATATAAGTGGGTTAGGCGATGTACCAAGTGACATAATAACTGCATCAAGCTCGATAACGAACTCTGAACCGGCAACCTCTACAGGTCTTCTTCTTCCTGATGCATCCGGCTCACCAAGTTCCATCTTAACACACTTCATACCCTTAACCCAGCCATTCTCATCTGTGAGAATCTCAACAGGGTTTGTGAGAACATCAAAAATAACGCCCTCTTCCTTAGCATGATGAACTTCTTCAACTCTCGCAGGAAGCTCTGCTTCACTTCTTCTGTATACGATATGAACCTCTGCACCAAGTCTTAAAGCTGTTCTTGCAGCGTCCATAGCAACATTACCACCACCGACAACGGCAACCTTCTTGCACATTGAAATAGGTGTATCATAATCATCTCTGAAAGCCTTCATAAGATTGCTTCTTGTAAGATACTCGTTAGCTGAGAATACACCGTTAGCGTTCTCACCAGGAATACCCATAAATTTAGGAAGACCTGCACCTGAACCGATAAATACGGCATCAAATCCTTCTTCTTCGATAAGCTGGTCGATAGTTACTGATTTACCGATAACTACGTTAGTCTCAATCTTAACACCGAGAGACTTAACATTTTCAATCTCACTTGCAACTACTGACTGCTTTGGAAGACGGAACTCAGGAATACCGTAAACAAGCACACCGCCTGCCTCGTGAAGTGCCTCAAATATAGTTACATCATAACCTAATTTTGCAAGGTCACCGGCACAAGTAAGACCTGCAGGACCTGAACCGATAACTGCAACCTTCTTACCCTTCTTCTCTGTAGCACCTTCTGGCTTGATATTGTTCTCTCTTGCCCAGTCTGCTACGAATCTTTCAAGCTTACCAATTGAGATTGGCTCACCCTTGATACCACGGATACACTGGCCTTCACACTGACTCTCCTGTGGACATACACGACCACATACAGCAGGAAGTGCTGAAGACTGGCTGATAATCTTATAAGCCTCTTCAATATTACCTTCCTTAACCTGTGAAATAAAGCCCGGAATATTAATTGATACAGGACAACCCTGAATACATTTAGCATTCTTACAATTAATACATCTTGTAGCCTCTTCCATAGCCTCTTCCTTGTTGTAACCGAGGCATACTTCATCAAAATTCTTGTTTCTTACGTCAGGAGCCTGCTCTCTGACTGGAACTTTCTTTAAAACATCCATCTTTACTCATCCTCCTAATCGTTGCAGTTTCCGCATCCGCCGTGATGTGTATCACCTTCGAGAACCTTAAGCATAGCTCTTCCCTCTTCAGTCTTATACATCTGCTGACGCTTCATAGCCTGGTCAAAATCAACCAAATGTCCATCGAACTCAGGTCCGTCTACACAAGCAAACTTAATCTGGTCACCAACCTGAAGACGACAAGCACCACACATACCTGTACCGTCAACCATAATAGGGTTCATACTAACGATAGTCGGAATACCCAATTCCTTAGTAAGAAGACAGACAAACTTCATCATAATCAATGGTCCAATAGCAACGCAAAGGTCATACTTCTTCCCCTGATTATTAACAAGATCCTTGAGTACATCTGTACCCATTCCCTTTCTCATATAGCTTCCATCGTCTGTTGTTATGTAGAGATTACCTGCAACAGCTTCCATCTCCTTCTCAAGAATAAGTATGTCTTTATTCTTAGCACCAACGATAACGTCAACATCAATACCATGCTCATGCATCCACTTAACCTGTGGATATACAGGTGCAGTACCAACACCACCTGCAACAAAAACGATCTTCTTCTTTTTCAACTCTTCAATATCTTCATTTACAAACTCTGAAGCACATCCCAAAGGACCTACAAAATCAGAGAAAGCATCTCCTTCCTTCATATGAGCCATCTTCTCTGTAGATGCACCAACAATCTGGAATACGATTGTTACAATTCCCTTCTCGCTGTCATAATCACATATTGTAAGAGGAATTCTCTCACCCTTTTCATCCATCTTAACGATGATGAACTGTCCCGGTAAGCAATGCTTTGCTACTCTAGGTGCTTCAACATCCATAAGATAAATCTTGTCTGCCAGTTTCTCGGCTTTTAAAATCTTATACATCTTAATACCCCTTTCGATATAGTATAGTTTTATTAATATTTAACGGCTGAATACTGATTGTCTTTGATAGTAACCTTATAACAGTTACCACCCTTGGTACTTACACCGTAATATCCTTCTGTTTCCTTTCCGTCTGTAGGCTTAACAACATATCTGGCAATATACATCTCTTTCTCATCAATATACTGCTTTGAATCATAAAGGAAAGAAACCTTATCTCCACCGGTTGTTTTATAACCGTCACTCTGTAAGATATTAAGAGTTATCATACGCTGCTTAAGAATCTTTACACATTCTTCATAAGTGTATATCTTTACTGCATTAACAACATACGTGTATCTTGTAATCTTACTTGCATCTCCCGTTGCACTGATAATCACAAGAGAAACTATACAACTGCCCTTATCAAGCTGTATTCCCTTTTCTGTATCATACTTAGTTGATTTAGCTGTTGGAGTTGTACCATCCGTTGTATAGTAAGCATTATCACCAGGTTTGAGATTAGTAATCTCAAGTACCGTGTCGGTATCAATAGTAGCACCCGTAGCAACATTTAACACAGGACCTGTCGGAACCACATAATTAATCTTGTACTCAAAAGCTGCCACTGCACTCTCAACACCAATATTATCCACAGCTATAGCCTTAACCACAACATTCTTATCAATAAGAAGTTCTCCCGTGTACATATTAGAAGCTGTTGTAGGCTCTGAGCCATCTACTGTGTAGTATATATTACATCCTGAACCGGCTAATAAACTTAACTTAACACTGCTTGAAAACTCTCCCGGAGTTTCCGACGGTGTTGGAACCGCTACCTCAAATTCCTTCATATAATCTTCTGCTCTAGTACCTCTGTACTGTACAATCATGGAATTAAGTGCCGCTCCATCCTGATTCTGTTTGTAATTCTTAGCTAATTCTTTGATTGCAGTCTCATTGTACTTGTCATAAGCAATAATGTCATCAAGCATACTCTTAGCCATAACCGAATCATTATTATTCTTATAACACTCGTACATCTTGAGCATAAGATTAGTATCTTTCTTACCCTCTACAGTACCATAGGCAACATTGTAATAATTAAGCGCAGTACCGTAATCTCCGCTTTCGTAGTAATTTTTAGCCTGTTCCATATTGTAAGCATACGAGTTTTTGGTGTTATTACTCATAGCAATAGCCGCAACGATAATACCAACAACTCCTACCAAGACAACCGCCACCACTGCACATAATAAAAGCATATTCTTTTTGGTATCAGCACGTCTCTCTTCGCTTCTTGCAATATTTCTTGCCGAATTTCTGTCTGTTGACGCAGCACTGCGCTTAGTTGCGCCTGTGCCAAAATCATCGTCCTCATCATCCAGCAAATCACCTATATCTATTCCACCGACATTCTTCTTAAGCTCATCGCTGTCAAACATCTGAGTACTTCCCACATCAACAACTTCCGCCTGCTCCGCAGTTATAGATATATCGTTCTCTTTCACATACGCCTTGGCAACATTAGTTTCTTCCTCTACAAGCTTCTCTAGAGACTTTGTAAATTCATCACTAATCTCAAACAATTCGTCATCGCTCTTCATAAATTATCTCCTTGAAATAACCATAACTCAATATTAAGCAAATGCTTGTTAATATTATATCACATATCTGTCAATTAGGCAAATTTTACTGTGTACTAATAATCTCATCACTACAAATCGCCTTAATATATGATTTTGCCTGGTCTACCGTCTCCTGCTTTGGAATCATAACATAGGTTGGCGGCTTATACGAATAAGTTGACTTTGTAGCACCTGTTCCCTCAACACTGAACTGCTGAACATCCCAGCTAGGCATTCCGTTAAGCTGCATCTTAGCAATATCACCAATCTTCTCATATGGCATATTCGTTACCATACTGTCCGATATAGACTCAAGAACATTAGTATAATTAGCTAACATAGACGAAGATGCCATCTTGGTAACCAATGCCTTTATAACTGCCATTGTATTCTTACCACGCTGATTATCTCCTGTTGCAAATGCATAACGCTCTCTTACAAAGCCTAATGCCTGCTTACCTGTCAGATAATTATTACCTACTTTAATATGGTCACCACCATGATGTGTTACAAAATCATAGTCAGAATGAACAGTGATTCCGCCCAACTGATCTACAATCTGTATAAAGCCCTTAAAGTTAACCTTGAAATAATAGTCAAGTTCCACATCATACAATAATTCCAATGTTGACATTGAACAATCCACACCATACACACCTGCATGGGTCAGTTTGTCTTTAGCACCATTTGAAACACTTGTCGGAATATAGTAATCTCTTGGCGTATTCACAAGAAGGATCTGATGTGTCTTTAAATTAGCAATGCACATTATATTAACGTCACTGTTACTATTAGAATTAACATCTCCGGTTCTTGTATCAATACCACTTATATACATAGTAATAATGTGGTCTTCATTATTAACTTCCGGCTCCTTGTTCTGAATTACTGTCTTATACTCTTGTGTGTATATACACTTAGTTTTACTCTCGAAATCCCTGTACTCATCCATATCCTGAAGGATACCAAGATAACTGTCATTAAATATACTCGACTTGACTTCTCCTGAATACAAAGCTTCTACCAGCTGCGCAATACCGTCATAATTCTTATAATTCAACGATATCTTTGCATCACTCTTTATATGCGCCACCATCTTCTCTGTATTCTCTTTATCAAGTGTTGAAAGGCGTCCGCAATTCATTCCATCAAGGGCTAATATATCATCTGTATTACTGCTTTTAAGAACATAAACACCTACAACAGAAGTAACCGTTGTGGTATTAGTCATCTTCTTTAAAGCTTTATAAGTTGCGTCCAAATAAACACTACCTATAACTAAAACAACACTTAGCAGTACCGCCAGTATCTTCGTGAATATACCCGGACCGACCCAGCGCTGCGTTATGAATATAAACGCAACCACCAGCAACAACAGAGCCGATATAAGAATCTCATAGCTCATCGGCAAAAGTTCTACCCTATGCATATGAACTATAAACACAATCGTGATAATTAACAAAATAAAACTAATTATAAGTCCTACATTACGCAAAATGCGATTTCTCTTTTTTCTTTTTTTCTTACTCATCTTACTGTGTGATGAAGATGATGTATGTGTTCTATGGTTACCGGTTCCTGACGTATGCGTCCTGCCACTACCCGAACCTGATGTATGTGTTCTATTATGTCCCGCTCCTGATGCATAAGACCTGCCTGAAGCTGCACTTCTGTTTTTATTATAATTTGAACTGTTTCTTCTACTATCACTCATTACATTTCCTACCTCATGTCAAAATTACATATTTTAACCACTTAATTATACTACAAAATCTTTTTTTATACAACAAAAATTTGCGTAAATATGCGAATTTGCTGATATTTTCGACATTTTTTATGGCACAGCTTTACTTCAAAGCCCAATTTTGTTGCAAAAATTACTAATATATGTTACTAT
>JAFQIQ010000291.1 GCA_017397445.1 Lachnospira sp. | reverse complement strand
TTCATACTATTATCTTTTTAGTTTCTATGATGATTATGGTGTAGATGCATTCTATCCGTCTGGTGTTTATGAAGGCAGTGTTAATGTAACTCTTACGCCGAACAATCCTGACTATACTGTAATGTATCATACCGGTGATGGTCAGTGGAAAAAATACACAGATGTTCTTGAACTTGGAGAAGATACCAATATTACAGCTAAGGCTGTTGAATTTGAAACTGACGGAACAACCGTTAAGTCCGAGGGAGCAGAGTATGTCTTTACATACAAAATTAAACCATTGCCTCCTGAATTTGCACCGGAGAGCACACAGTTTACAAATGCAAACAAAATTACAATTTACACGCCTGAAAGCACAGAGTCTAATACGGACGATTACGATCTTTACTACACACTTGACGGAAGCGATCCTACAACACGTACCTCAAGAATTCATGCAAATGAAGCATCTGACTCTGCGGTGATTGACATTACAAAATATACTGTAGTAACAGCAGCGGTTCTTAAAAATGGTGAAAGCTGGTCAAGTGTTGTAAAACATTCATACGACATTGTAACATTAAAACCTGTTAAGCCTCTTACGACACTCCTTCCCGGATATTATATCCATGAAATAGGTGGCGAAGGCTTTGCAACACAGTTTATGCCTGTACCCCAGGGAACTCAGATTTACTATACCATTTCCTATGATGGGGGGTTATGTCCTGATCCGGTTCCAAATACAGCCGGGACATATCTTTATGACGGAACGGCATTTATTGACATCAAAGGTAACACAGTTATAAAAGCAGTGGCAGTTAATGTTTTTGGTGTAAAGAGTGATGTAGGTATTTTCTCTTATACCGTAACTCCGCAGGCACCGAAGGCTGCTCCTTCTGCAACTATCAACGAAGCGAAACTTCCTGTTGTTCCGGTTGATGCTGTTAAAGGCAGCACTATAAACTATAAAATCGGTAGTTTTGAAAATGAATTTATAAATACCGATGATGAAAGATTTTATATTGACACAGAAACCGGTATGGCATACCGTGATGAGGAACGTACCGAGCAACTTGGTTCATTGAATACAGGCGTAAATTCCGGCAGTGTCACATTAGAAATTTCTTCTACACTTGATGGCGTAGAAAGTGATACCAACAGATATACATACGCAATCTCAAATAGCCCGGTTCTTGCTCCGCCTTATGCAGATAAAGAAACAGGAACTTATGAGGAAAGAAAAATTGATGATGACAATAATATTCTGAAGGTAATGCTTTATTCGCTCAACAGTGGCGGGAAAATTCAATACAGAATTGATAACGAAGGCGAATGGAAAGATTACGACGGTAATGGTCTTTTGTTTAAGGAAGACACCATTTTGCAGCTTAGATATGCAAAGAACGGCAATTATAGTTCTGTAGTAAGTTATGTGTATAATTTCGTGCCGCTTGCGCCAATTATCGAGCTTCCTTCAGGTACATATCTTGAAAGCGACGGCAAGACAACAACAATAGGATACGATGACAATATTCCTACCGATAAGAACTACAGTATCTGGTACAGACAGAACGGCGACAATAAAGATTTCAGATACACCGGTCAGGAAAGAGCTATTACTCATACTATGTCTTTCAAGGCGTATGTTTTGAATGAGAACACAGGAAGAGTTAGTAAGAATACAATTCATTACTACATCATTGAATCCGGAAGTGCAGCAAGTGGAAGTGTCTATATTGCTTATCCTTATGATGCAGACAGAATCAGTGCGCACCTGCTCGGAACCGGTGATTATGCAGAAGGTATAAAACTGTTATCTCAGAATAAGACCGCTGATATTCATTATTATTATACATATACAAAGAAATCAGACGGACAAACCATAACAACCAATACTGCTGTTTATGATGTTACACGTCCGATTATTCCTACAGCTCTTATGGATGATATTACAATCTATGCATGGCTTGAGGATGAGGACGGAAAAATCGAGGGCAGCGATGGAACCTTTAAAATTGATTTTGTTCACTTAGACATTCCTACCACTTCTCTTGAGGCAAGTGGCAAAGTGGAATTTTCAAAGGGTACAAAATACACTTTGAAGGATTATCCGACAGATGAAAATGTTATTTTGTATTATACACTTGATGGCAGTGATCCTTCAATTAGCGATAACGCAAATCGTAAGGCATATAGCGGTGAAGAATTGACATTAAATAGTGCAACAACAGTTAAAGCCGTGTATTTCAGTGCGTGCGGAAAGTGTAAGGATATAACCGAAATTGCGAACTGTCATGATGGTGTCTATGGTCAGATTGGAACTTATAAATACACAATTCCTACAACAATTAACACCGGCGGTGGCGGTGGTGGCGGTAGCTCCACTATTGATAAAACAAGAAAGTACACTAAAGATATTTTTGGCAATGAGCATCCGACACACATTGGTTATATCAATGGATATCCTGATGGTAGCGTTCAACCTGAAGGTGATATAACTCGTGAAGAAATTACATCTATTCTTTATCGTATAACAAATCATCAGTACGAAAAGCCATTTGTTGCAACAGGAGATGCATTCCCTGATGTTAAGGTAGGTCGCTGGTCTGCACATGATATTGAATATATGGCTGATAAAGGAATTGTTTACGGTTATCCTGATGGTGAGTTTAAGCCTTCAAGAAACTTGAGCAGAGCTGAGTTTGCCGCACTTATATTTAGATTTGCAGGCATTGAAGAAACTAATATCCAAAATCCGTTTACAGATTTAGATGATACACATTGGGCTTATGATGAAATTCTAGCACTTACACACAGCGGACTTATTGAGGGATATCCTGATAAGACATATAAGCCTGAAAATAACATCACTCGTGCAGAGGTTATGACGGTTATTAACAAACTTCTTGGCAGAAAGCCTCTGGAGAGCTATGTTAAATCACTTGAATTCAATCCTTACAATGACCTTTATGAAGATACATGGTATTATGTAACGGTATTGGAAGCAACTATTACCCACAACTATTGGCTTGACAACAAAGGTTATGAGTATAAGTGGGAAGATTGGAAGTAATTGTAGCACACGTTTGGGAGGATATAGGGTATCCTCCCGGACGTATTCACAGCAAAGATCAAAGGAGAAATAAATGGCAAAGATACTACTAACAATTACAGCACTTCTTATATTGGCATTTATTGTAGTTGCGATGTACTGTGCGTGTGTACTCGCAGGTCGCTCCGACGAGAATGAGAAAAATGGTGATAACAACGAAGGAGATGACGACATGTTTTTGAAAAAGCAAATATGCCCAAGATGTAAGACAGGCAAATATACTTATGACCTCGATCCCAAATCGGAGGTTTGTCCGTACATTGGATGCTGGAG
>JAFQIQ010000290.1 GCA_017397445.1 Lachnospira sp. | reverse complement strand
TGATGAGCGTAAGTGGGGGATGGAATTTTGTGGAATTAAAGTATATTCTCCAAAGAAGTGTGTTGAGATTAAGGATTGCACTGTGGTGATTGCCAGTATGTATGTGACTGAGATAGGAGAGCAGTTGCGTAATATGGGGGTTCCACAAGTGCGTGTAATGATAGGTAATGGTAATAGCATAGCAAAGACAGATTATAAGTTAGTGGAGTACACAGGTGAGATATTTAAGGATGTTGCATATGACAGAAGCAGAGTCGAAAATTGGTTAAAATTCAGAAGAAAAGTCGGCGAGGGTAAGAAAAATGTTTTGTTTATTGCACGCTCATTTCCGCCAGTAGGAGGTTCGGGAGTGCAACGTCCGGTTAAGTTTGTTAAATACATGCAGAATTATGGTTGGAATCCAATTGTGCTTTCTGTTGGCGACACACCTTATACGTATCATACGGATGATTCTCAGTTGTCTGATATACCGGACAATGTTAATTGTATACGTGTAGATGAGGATTTGTGCTGCGTAGCCGCATTAACTACAGAAGAAAAACAGCATATCTTTGATATGCACTGTGGTGTAATACAAAATGAAGAACTTATGAATAAGTATTTACAGGAATCTATTGCAAGTAATAAAGAGATATTTGTGCCGGAAGTATACACTAATTGGGTTGTAAAGGTTTTAGATAATATTGAAGAATATGTTGACATGAATAGCATTGATATGGTTTATACTACTATGGCACCGTATTCAACAGCGTTTTTAGGATATTACATAAAGGAATGGTATGGAATACCTTGGGTAGCAGATTACAGGGATCCGTGGACTTTCAACGATTATTGTTGGCACGTTTATTTATCCAAGGATGATGGCATAGAGCGGGAATACAATAAATTGTTGGAAAAACAATTTTGTCGAACAGCGGACTATATTATAGCGATAGGTTTTGTGACAGCGGATGAGATATGTGAAAATACAGGCATAGATCATTCTAAATGTATTCCAATAACTAATGGATATGATGAAGCAGATTTTGTGGAATATGAGCATATTGAAACAGATAAGTTTGTTGTAACATACAATGGAATTATATGGAACAGCAGACCTCCATATATATTCATACAGGCTGTTAATGAATTAATTGATGACGGAAAAGTTGATAAATGTGATGTTGAAATAGTTTTTAATGGAATGGTAGTGGATGATGTTAAGAAGGAGCTAGAAACAAGAGATGTTCACAAGATAATTGTTTATAATGGATATCTCACTCACAAAGCTTCCTTAAGGGAGTGTATGAGGACTAATGCCCTTTTGCTTATAGGATCATGGGAACCAGAAGGGGGATACGTATACCCCGGAAAGTTATTCGAATACTTAAGAATGAGGGTTCCAATAATAGCTCTATCAGTTGGCGGAAGTGCTATAGAGAAGGTTCTGGATGAAACAGGTTGTGGCAGAAACTGTGAATATAATGATGTTGAGGCGATTAAGGGATATTTCTTTGAGCTTTACTGTGATTGGAAAAGTGGTAAGAAGTTTGAATACGTTGGAGATATGGATGAAATTGAGAAGTATTCAAGAATCGGGCTGACAAAGAAGCTGGTGGAAGTGTTTGATAAGTGCTGTGAAAATACAATGTTGTGATAGGTTAGAGATCCTATATTGTTAAAAAATAGTGTAAAGGAGCAGGTATAAGTATGATATTAGAATATCTTGGAAGAATTGGATATGGCTCTAATGGTAATTCGATTGTTGCCTTTATGGTAGGTGTACATATGGATATTGAAGCAGTTATAAATAGCGGTAAAAAGGTAATTGTTTTAGGTTCAGCCGAGCGTAGCTTTTATGTTGAAAGGCTTTTGTATGAACGAGGAGTAGAAGTTCATGCTTATGCAGACAGTTCGCCGGCAAAGCAAGGTGCGAGTTTGCGAGGTAAGAAAATATACTCTCTGTTTGATTTTTTTATGATGAAGAGGCTTATTTTATTATAGCTATAGGAGATATTGCATCGGCAAGACTCCAGTTAATGACGCATGGGGTTAATAATTACAGTGTTTTTTTTACATATAGCTTTTATGATTTTACAGATGATGATGAAGTTATCCAGAAAAAGCTTATAGAGTCGCTTAATTGTATTTGCTTTGAGAATCAGACAATAGAACAAGCTATGCCGTATGCAGCGTGGGGTGATAGAAAAAAACTTGGCAATGTTAACTGGCTTTTGGCATCAACAGAGTGGTCGCACTGTGTATACCAATGGGCAAAAGAATGGCTTCAAAGAAATTCAGCGTCTCAGGTTTTGGAGATTGGACCTGGAGGAGGTCTTATGTCGTCAGTTCTTTTAAAGATTAATCCCAATATATCCATTGATTGGGTACTGTTCGGTGATCCGGATTTTGTTTTTGATGTGAAAGTGATTAAGTGATATAATGAATGAGAATGGGATCAGCGACGTGTCAAAGGTGGGAATCTACGGACTTACATACAAGGAAAATGTTGATGATGTAAGAGAGAGCCCGACTTTGCAGATGTTGGAGTGTATGAAAAAGCATCTTGCAAGCGGAGTCAAAGTGTATGATCCATATGTAAAGAATGATATAGTGAACAACCAATATCACGATTTTGACAAGTTTCTAAGTGATGTAGAAATTGTGGCAATTATGGTTGGTCATGATGAGATTAAAGCAGAGCAAGAAAAGCTAAAGGGCAAGATAATACTTGATACAAGAAATGTATGTGGCTTGGAAGGGTGTTATAAGTTGTAGGATAAAGTGTGAAAATAGTTGCACAGGAGGTTATGTATGCAGGATATTATCATATTTGGAGCATCTAAAGCAGGGGAAGAAGCTTATGAATTTTTAAAGGATAGATACAATGTAATAGGCTTTGTGGACAATGATGAGCGTAAGTGGGGGATGGAATTTTGTGGAATTAAAGTATATTCTCCAAAGAAGTGTGTTGAGATTAAGGATTGCACTGTGGTGATTGCCAGTATGTATGTGACTGAGATAGGA
>JAFQIQ010000289.1 GCA_017397445.1 Lachnospira sp. | reverse complement strand
TGAGAAGGGAAATTAAGAAATTTAGGAAATTAATGGCTATTGCTGTTGCAGTGATGGTACTTGCAGGGGCTATGCCACTTGCAGGTCTTGAAGGAGTGTTTAAGTTTAGTCTTGTAAGGGTGGAGGCTGCGGAGGCAGACCCATTTGATACAAGTAAGCTTACAGTTGTTGGCAGTGGGGTGTCAAAAGGAACTGCATGGACACTGTATAATAATGGTCTTATATGGGTAGTCGACGATAAAAGTGGTCAGACAAGTTATTCGAGTTATGGAGTGAAATTGTATGATATAACAAGTTCAGATGCTTTTAAGGCGTTGGCGACAGATGTCGTGTATGTTTATTGGAATATTACGGCACAGGCGTATTCATATGGCATATTTAACATATCACTGAAGACTATCAAGACAATTAGATTTGGTGACACATTTATAAAGACATCAGCTAATATGACAGATATGGGCTGGATGTTTGCAAGCTGTTATGCGGAAAGCATAGAAGGTCTTGAGAAACTGGATACGTCCAATGTTACGAATATGTCCAATATGTTCTATGGAAGTGATGCAAAAACACTTGATGTAAGTAACTTTAAGACAGGTAAAGTTACAAGTATGCATTGGATGTTTGTAAGATGCGATTATGTGGAGAGTTTGGATGTAAGTAACTGGGACACGTCGAATGTTAAAAATATGGACAGCTTATTTAGTAATGCCTATGCATTAAAGTCTATTGATGTAAGCAAATGGAACACATCCAATGTAACTAATATGAGTGGTATGTTTGGATATACGTCTTTGACAAGTATTGACATAAGTAATTGGGATACATCTAAGGTAACAGATATGTCGTCTATGTTTCATTCCAATGAATTACTGACGTCTGTCAATGTAAAAGGTATAGATACATCCAATGTAGCTGATTTTAGCGGAATGTTTAGTGGATGCGAGGAGCTTAAAACAATAGATGTTACGACTCTTAATACACAGAATGCCACATCATTAGCAGGAATGTTTACAGGCTGTTCATCTTTAACAGGAGTTGATGTAAGTAAGTTTGATACATCTAAAGTAACAGATATGAGTTCTATGTTTTCGGGATGTAGCGGACTAAGGGATTTGGACGTAACTAAGTTGGATACATCTAACGTGACAGATATGAGTGCTATGTTTTTGGGATGTAGTGGATTAACAGGCTTGGATGTAAGTAAGTTTGACACATCTAGCGTAACAGATATGAGTACTATGTTTTCAAAATGTAGTGGATTAACAGGCTTGGATGTAAGTAAGTTTGATACATCTAAAGTAACAGATATGTCAGGTATGTTTAGCAATTGTAAGAAATTAAATACACTGGATGTAAGCAAGTTTGACACATCTAACGTAACAGATATGTCAAGTATGTTCTATTATTGTGAATCGTTGACTGAATTGAACATAGATAATTTTAATACATCTAATGTAACTGATATGTATTCGTTGTTTGCATATTGTAAAAAACTCAGTTCTATAGATGTGAGTAAATTCGATACATCTAAAGTAACAGATATGTCAAGTATGTTTTTAAGCTGTGAGTTATTGACATCGTTGAGAGTTGAGAATTTTAAAACATCCAATGTAACAGATATGGATTCTATGTTTGGGTTCTGTGTTTCATTGATATCCATTGACTTATCAAAATTTGATACGTCTAATGTAACAGATATGATGGGCATGTTCCGTAGTTGTCAATCATTGACGACGTTGGATATAGATAATTTTAATACATCCAAAGTGACAGATATGGGTGCTATGTTTATGGATTGTATTGGATTAACTTCTCTGGACTTAAGTAATTTTGATACATCTAATGTTGAGAAACTTTCGCTTTTTGTTAAGAATTGTAAAGCACTGGAAGCGATAGATATGAGTAGCTTTAGAACACCTAAATTGACTCAGTTTAGTAATGTGTTTTTTAATTGTTCATCACTTAAAGAAGTTGATATGAGTAATTTTGATTTCTCATCAATAGAGAGAAACTATTATGATTTTGAGAATAATTACGAATTGCATCTTATAAAATTGCCGGTTAATTATGATTTTTATGGAAAGAGCCTGGAAGGTGCATGGTATAAGTTGAATGACAATAAAACGGTTGACAGAACCCAGCGATACGAAACAATGTCTGTTATGGTAACAGAACCGCTTACTGTAATAAGAGAGTTTACGCACAGTTGCAGCAATGTAACTAATGGCAAAGGAACTTGCTCAATGTGTGGTGCAACAGTTGTTTATGGGGATAATAATGATGATGGAAAGTTGGATGTTAGCGATGCCGTTATGTTAAAGAAACATCTTGCAGGTGATACAACTACGAATATCAATATGGGAGCAGCTAATGTAAATTCAGATGATAAGATAAGCGTAGAGGATGCAGTTAAACTTATGCAGAAGCTTGCCGGTATGGATGTAAAGCTTGGTGTGGCGGAATAAGTTGCTTCTCAAAAAAATGTTAAAAAAATAACAAAACCCTCTTGCAATTTCTTTGCAGGAGGGTTATAATATACACAAGATTTGTTAAAAAGTTAACAAATCACAATCAACCAAAACATTTTACTAATTATAATCAGGAGGTATTTGAGGAATGACACGTTTTACTTTACCAAGAGACTTGTATCACGGAAAGGGAGCTTTGGAAGCGCTTAAGACTTTGAAGGGTAAGAAGGCTATCATCTGTGTAGGTGGTGGTTCTATGAAGAAGTTTGGTTTCCTTCAGAAGGCTGAGGATTATTTAAAGGAAGCCGGAATGGAGGTTATATTATTTGAAGGTATTGAGCCGGACCCATCTGTTGAGACTGTTATGAAGGGTGCAGAGGTTATGACTGAATTCGAGCCTGATTGGATTGTTGCTATCGGTGGTGGTTCGCCAATTGATGCGGCTAAGGCTATGTGGATTAAGTATGAGTATCCGGAGACAACCTTCGAAGACATGTGTAAGGTATTCGGTTTGCCAAAGCTTCGTACTAAGGCACATTTCTGTGCTGTATCATCTACATCAGGAACTGCTACAGAGGTAACAGCGTTCTCGGTTATCACAGATTATGCTAAGGGTATTAAGTATCCATTAGCAGACTTTGAAATCACACCGGATGTTGCTATTGTGGACCCTGAACTTGCTGAGACTATGCCGGCTAAGTTGGCAGCACACACAGGTATGGATGCTATGACACATTCTGTTGAGGCGTATGTTTCAACTGCTAACAGTGATTTTACAGATCCGCTTGCACTTCATTCAATTAAGATGATTACAGAGAGTCTTGTTAAGTCTTATAACGGCAGTGTAGAGGACAGAGCGGCTATGCATAATGCACAGTGTATGGCTGGTATGGCATTTTCTAACGCACTTCTTGGTATTGTTCACTCTATGGCCCATAAGACTGGTGCTGCATTTGAGAAGGGACATATTATTCATGGTGCAGCTAATGCGATGTATCTTCCAAAGGTTATAAAGTATAACTCTAAGGATGAGACAGCAGCTAAGCGTTATGCGGATATTGCAGATTTCTTAAAGCTTGGCGGTGACACTGTTACAGAGAAGGTTGATGCACTTATTGCAATGCTTCGCAAGTTGAACGCTGACCTTAATATTCCACAGTGCATTAAGAATTATGGTGAGGGCGGACTTCCTGCTGAGGTTGGTATCGTTCCTGAGGAAGAGTTCTTAGCAAAGCTTCCTGATATTGCTGCTAATGCGATTTCGGATGCATGTACAGGTTCTAATCCTCGTCAGCCAAGCCAAGAGGAGATGGAGAAACTTCTTAAGTGCTGCTACTATGATACAGAGGTAGATTTCTAATATTAATACGACGTAGCAATTAATTTTATATATACTAATTAGGGGAGAACTGCAATTGGGGTGCGGCTCTCTCCTTTTTACGTATATCAGAGAATATAAATATTGGCTTTGTAATTATGCAGTTGCGTGCTATAATTTATAATAGAAAAATTTATTTGAAATATTTTAAACTTTTTTACAACCAAATCGAAATCCATTACGTATGGAATATTGAAGGGAGGTAAAAAAGATGGAGATGACAGGCATGCGAACGACAAAACAGAGTTTAGTACGGCAGTGGGCCGAGCAGATGCTGGAAACAGATGCTTATCTTATAGACAGAATAGTTAATGACAATGACAGGTTGGCAGCGGAGACTTTATTAGAGAGACATTATAAGACAGTATATAAAGTTATATACATAAAGGTGTCTGATAAAGAATTGGCAATGGATCTGACACAGGACACATTTATATTGGTGTTGAGGTCACTTTCTCAGTATGATTCAGGGAAAGCATCTTTTAAGACTTGGATTACAAGAATTGCCGAGAATAAGGTTATTGATTACTTAAGAAGCAGACAGCATAAGGAGTCGCTTTTGACAGAGGTTATGGGGGATGATGAGACGGCGACGGGAAATATTGATGATGTGGTAATTAATAAGGTTGCCGGGGATGAGATTAAGAAGTTTTTAGGCAGAGTGGAAGAGGAAACGAGAAAGATATTTGTTATGAAGGCCAGAGAAGGATACACATTCAGCGAGATTAGCGAACGGTTGGGGATGCCGGTATCCACGGTCAAGTCAAAGTATTATGCATTGATTAAAGATTTGAGAAAGGAGATGCAGGGATATGAGTAAATCAGATATTTCAAGGGTTAAGTATCCGAAGAAGAATGAAATACACGATCAGATAAATGCTATAATTGAGCAGTCTCATATGTTTGAAGTGGAGCAGAGTCAGAGTGGCTATGTGGAGTGCAAGCGTGTGAAGAAAAGTTTTTTTTCAAGTAATGCTGCAACAGCAGCCATCGCAGTGGCAGCATGTGTTATTATGGTATTGTGCATTGCACCTTTTGTAGGAGAGGGGATAAAAAAGAGTAAGGCACATACCAATGTGACAGAGTATGAAACTAATACCGGTGATGTTCAGGGTACGCAACCGGTGGATGAAAGTAATAATATATCTTTTGGTATAGCCAATGGTGCGAAGGGTGGAGGCAGCCTGTATTCGGTGATGTATTATTATGAAACGCCTATAGTTAAAGTTAACGGTGGCACCAGTTACAGAATTGCCGGTATATATAACACCAAGATTAATGAGCAGTGGAAGGAACTTGAAAGTAAGTATATTTTGCCGCAGAGCAATGCTTCGTCTGCAGAGTATGTGTATGTTGAATTTAATAATGCGTTGGAGTATGTTGCAACAAAGAAAACAAGCATTTTAGGAATTCTGTCAAAGAATATTCTTACAGAGAAGAGTGACGGCAAGACACCGGGGGGACATATTCAGAAGACGCAGAGAATCTATGTGGAATGTGATACATTTGACAGTAAATCCGGTGAATTAATCGAAGCATCAGAGTTTTTTAAAGATTACGGAACTGCTGTTGATGTTATGGCAGAAGCTGTATTCAGGCAGGTTCAGGAAGAAATTAATGCGGGTATTCAGGGGATTAACGAAGAGTATAAGACATTAACGGGTATAAGGAACGCAATAAAGAATAAATCCACCTGGAGACTCGGGGACAACGGAATTACGATATATTGTAATGACTATATAACCTATGAAGAGATGGATAATATATACAACACTATGGTTAATAAAACAACATATCAGACATTTGTCATTACCTATGACAAATGTGATATAATCAAAGATGAATATAAAAGTTGAGACACCATGTTGAGACAGAGGGAGATAGCAGATGAGTGAGTTTGGGTTTTATCAGAAAAAAGCGAAAGCGGTTTTAAAGGAAGTTAAGAAGTCAGTTATCGGTAAGGACGAGACTATATGTAAGGTTATGATGGCTTTGCTTGCCAGAGGACATGTTCTTATAGAGGATATTCCGGGTGTTGGAAAGACTACTATGGCATTAGCATTTGCTAAGGCGTTAGGCCTTGAATGTAACAGAATGCAGTTTACACCGGATGTTATGCCATCGGATATTCTTGGTTTTACTATGTACAATAAGGCGACTAATAAGTTTGAGTATAAGCAGGGCGCTGCTATGTGTAACATATTCCTTGCAGACGAAATTAACCGTACATCGCCAAAGACACAGTCGGCGTTATTGCAGGTTATGGAGGAAGGAATGATAACGGTGGATGGTAAGTCCACAAAGTTACCGGACCCGTTTATGGTTCTTGCTACCCAGAATCCTTTAGGTTCAGCCGGTACCCAGAAGCTTCCTGAATCACAGCTTGACCGTTTTATGATAAAGATATCTATGGGTTATCCAAGTGTTGCAGATGAGATTAGTATCTTAAGAAATAAGCAGGAATCTGATGTGAAGATTAAGTCAGAAACTGTTATTACAGAGGAAGAATTTAAAGGACTTCGTGAGACTGTTGACAAAGTGTTTGTGGACGACAGTGTGCTGGAGTATGTTGCCAATATTGCTAAAGCAACAAGAAATTCTTCTGATATATTGCAGGGAATCAGTCCGCGAGGAAGTGTGGCGATTGTGGCTATGTCAAAGGCTATGGCATTCCTTCGTGGGCATGAGTATGTGTTACCGTCAGATGTTCAGTATGTTATAACGGATACGGTTTCACACAGAATTGTATTAAACAAGGGATTAAGACGCAGTAATCTTACAGAGAAAGAAATTATTGCTACTATTATGAATAGTGTGCCTGCTCCTACTATATCGGTTGTGGATGAGAGCGAAAAGATAATCTGGTAAAGGAATGTATGAATGAGAAGCAGAAAGTTAATATATCTGTTGGGTATAGTGGGGTTGGTAATCTTAAATAGTTTGTACATAAGTTACCAGTTTATGATAATTTTGATAGTGCTTATTGCAGTGGGATTGTTTTGTTTTTTTGTGCAGAAAGTGTCTGTGGCAAGGGCTATGTTATATGTAGCATTTGATAAGAGTAATGTTACATTTGGCGATGTAATTAAGGTTGGTGTTATGCTGGATAACAGGTTTATACTGAGAACACCCTGGGCCAGAGCCAATGTTACAATCAGGTGTTCCAATGGGGAGCATGAAACCAGAGTTATTAATCTTAACAGATACGATAATCTAAAGAAAGTTAATAAGAATAAGTTTAGTATTACGCCAAAACACTGTGGAGTGGTTTATTTGCATATGAATGATTGTGTAATCAGGGATTATCTTCATATGTTTTCTACTACATTAAAGTATAATTTTGTGCGCAAGGCATATGTGTTTCCTAAGCTGGTAAAACCTGAGTCCAAGGTTGAAAATGATGTGCAGAATGATTCGTCAGAGGATGTTGTGTTAAACAGACGGGAGAACGATGAAATAGTGGAGCTTCGTGAGTACCAGGAGGGAGACCGTATAAACAGAATCCACTGGAATCTCAGTAGTGTGTATGACGAATATATAGTTAAGCAATATGGTGAAGAGGTGGACACAAGGGCGTATATATGTGCAGATTTATCGGTTGCTGATAAGGAAAATTTCAGAGATGATTTGGACAAGATATATCAGTGGGTGTACTCTATTGCCGCTGAAATTATTGATAAGAATGGTACAGTAGTTCTTATGGCGTGGGATGAAAGCCGTAATAGCATATATGAGGTTGAAGCTGTGGAACAGTCTGAACTGGATATTTGTATGCAGGGCCTTATGGATATAAGATGTTCGAGGGATGCGATGACCAGACTTGATAAATATATGGACTGGGAAGAGCGTGAATATCAGAAGAGACCTATGGTTGTTACAGCAGAAGATTACGAAAGTGATATATATGAGATATTGAAGGTTACAGAAGATGATTTGCAGGAAGTTTTATCACAGTTGTAATTAAGGACTGATATGGGGTAATTTTGGAGGTAGAAAACAGTAGATATGATGCGTGAATTAACAGAAGAAACAATACAGAGAATAAAAGACGCTATTGTTTGCATGGTAATTACCGCTTTGGGAGTTCTTGGCATAGTTAACTCGCTTCTTGAAGGATTAGGGTATGACAACAGATTGTGGGTTTTTATGGTGGGTATTGTACTATCGATTGTGTGGGTTATTGTACTTGCATGTACAAGAAAGACAACGATTATTGCGATGGCAGTTCCATTAGGATTAGTTGTTATTTCTTTAATTTTATGGAATTGGTTGTATGATGGTTTATGCGGAATTATAGATGAGTGCATATGGGATTTAACCTGGTATGATAATCCCTGGGAGGATAACTGGCCTATTGCAATTGCAATGTTTACGGCAGTGTGCGTATATTTTATTGGGTTAAATGTTGTGAAGATAAGAAGTATGGTTCTGGCCATAGTACAGATTATGCCATTATTAGCACTCTTTGTAACAGTTGCTTCAATCCCTTCTATATATACACTGGTATTATGTGTGATATATGTTCTGGGGGTGGGAACACTTAAAAGAAAGGAAAAGAACACACATAGTGCGAAAGTCATCCTTACGGTCAGCGTGGTGGTGAGTTTCATCTGTTTTATATTCATTAATGAATATAATTATGAACAACCAAAGCTGTTTGATGAGATATATTATCTGATTGATGATATTTTTGAGGATTCAGGTTTGCTAGGAATGGGTGAAGGTGAAGGCAATAAAGGTGAAGAAGGTGAAGGCCAGGGGGCCGGTATAGCACAAGGCGAAGGGAATACTGTATTTGAAACAAGTAAGATGGGTTCTATAGATGAGTTAAAATACGAGTATGAAGATGTTATGACAGTGACCTCCATAAATACAGGAAGGTTACAATACATACCTATGTATTACGGAACCAAGTATTTCTATTATGAAAATATGTGGTCAGTTTCTAACAGGGACAAGGAGAGTACTTCTGATGTACAGTTAATGACTAAGGATTTGCTCCATATGGTGGAGGATTCTTCGCAGTTGCAGGAGTATGTGGCTAAAGATGTTGAGGCCTATAAAAGAAATGTGATTTGTTATCAGTATGAATATATGTGGATGAATGGCAGTGGCGGCGATAAGGGCTTTTTATATGAGGTCAACGATTCTTATTTTTCAAAGTATCAGGATATAAGCCGTACGTGTATCGGAGTCAATGAGAATGACAGGGGTATAGCGCACATGAATAAGTATTCAGCTGTATCGGAAACAATAAAAAACGGAGGGTATAGCACATTAAGCGGACATTTGAGCTCATGTATAAGCGGGTTGCAGGATTTTGATTCTACAAATGTTTTATTTACAGTGGAAGGTGCAATAACAGCAATTAAAAGAATAAAGAATTACCTGTCTGCTAATTATACATATACTTTGGCACCCGGAAAAGTACCGGAAAATGAGGATTTCGTGCAGTATTTTCTTACAGAAAGTAAGCAGGGCTATTGTACGTATTTTGCATCATCGGCAGTGCTTATGTTTAGAGAGCTGGGAATACCTGCAAGGTATGTTGAAGGATATGTTATTACACCGGATCAGATTACTAAAGGCGAGAAGATACGTCGTCCTGATGCCTGGATAGAATATACTTCAGAGGGAACATTGTCGAAAGAGCAGGCAGCATATACATTTAATGTAAAGGATGCATCTGCACATGCATGGGTGGAAATCTTTATGCCGGGATACGGATGGGTAACTGTAGAAGTAACACCTGCATATTCGTTGGATGGTATAACAGGAACTCAACAGGAGGAATATGATCAGGAAGAGGTTTATCCTGACGAGAAGGAGTCTGAGGCTGAATCTGAAGAAGAGAGTGTGGAAGAGTCAGAGGAAGACACTGATAGTTCTGAGTCTGATAAAGAAAGTGATAAGTCTGATGATGAAAAGACTGGAGAAGGTTTTAGTCTTTGGAAGTTTATTAAAAACAGATGGTGGCAGATTGTTGTAGTGTGTGTAGCTTTTATTGTTGCAGTAATGGTAGCTGCACATATAATAAAACGTTACAGGTATATGAAACGCCTGAGGAGTAATGACATTGTTGCCGTCTATGAGATGATGGAACGTGTGTTGTCAGAATTAGGATACGGCAGAGCTATTAATCTGTCTTATGAAGAATATGCTAAGGATTTGGAGAGAAGAGAGAAGATATTTGAGGTACATCATTTTGTCAAGATTACGGATGTTGCGTTAATGGTGCGTTTTGGAGGTGACAGTGTCAGTGTACCGCAGGATAATATAAAAATGGCATGTAAGCAGCTCAGAGGTGTGAGAGAAGATTTGCTTAACCAGTTGCCGGTCTATAAGCGTATACTGTATACACATTTTAAGATAATGTAATAATAATCTATGTAAACCGCAGAAAGTTTTTGCTTTTTGCGGTTTTCTTGCGTATAATCAAAGCAGGAGTGATGAGTTATGTTTGATTTGGAAGAAGAGTTAAAAAAGTTGCCGGATAAGCCCGGAGTTTATATAATGCATGACAGGATAGATACGATTATATATGTAGGCAAGGCTGTCAGCCTTAAAAACAGAGTGCGCCAGTATTTTAGGGCAAGTACCAATCACACTGCCAAGATAAAGAAAATGGTGTCTCTAATTGAACGCTTTGAGTATATAATTACGGATTCAGAGTTGGAAGCATTGGTGTTGGAGTGTAATCTGATTAAAGAGCACAGGCCAAAGTATAATACCATGCTAAAGGATGATAAGACGTATCCGTTTATTAAAGTGACTACTCATGAAGCATTTCCGCGAGTGATGTTTTCGAGAGTGCATAAGCTTGGCACGGGAAAATTCTTTGGTCCGTATACATCTGCAACGGCGGTGAAGGATACTATAGAATTATTGTGTAAATTATACAAAATAAGAACCTGTAATCGTAATCTGCCAAAGGATATTGGCAAGGAGAGAGCGTGTCTTAATTATCAGATTGGTCAGTGCAGCGGACCTTGTCAGGGATTTGTTAGTGAGTCGGAGTACAGGGAAAGTGTGGATAGTGTTATTGAGTTTCTTAATGGCAACTACACACAGATATTAAAAAAACTCACGGAGCAGATGAACGATGCGGCATCAAAACTTGAGTACGAGGAGGCTGCAAAGTATAGGGATTTGATAGAGAGTGTAAAGCAGGTTGCACAGAAGCAGAAGATAACAGCTGACGAGGGTACTGATAGGGATGTTATAGCATGTGCATCAGACGGTCAGGATGCGGTGGTTCAGATATTCTTTATACGACAGGGTAAGCTTTTGGGAAGAGATCATTTCCATATGTCTGTGGCACAGGGGGATACCAGAAAAGAGATACTTACGCAGTTTATGAAGCAGTACTATGGTGGAACTCCGTACATCCCTCAGGTAATTATGTTGCAGGAAGAGATTGAGGATTCAGATGTTATTGCCCAGTGGCTTTCAGCCATAAAGAAAAGAAAGGTTAGCATTATTACACCGAAAAAGGGTGATAAGGAGAAACTGGTTGAACTTGCATACAAGAATGCCCAGATGGTTCTGGTGCAGGATGGTGAGAAGTTAAAAAGAGAAGAAGCCCGCACCACAGGAGCTATGGCACAGATTGCACAGTGGCTGTCTCTCCCACAGATTAAAAGGGCGGAAGCCTATGATATATCTAACACCAACGGTATCGAATCAGTAGGTTCCATGGTAGTCTTTGAGGATGGAAAGCCTAAGAAAAATGATTATCGTAAGTTTAAGATAAAGACTGTTAAAGGTCCGGATGATTATAAGAGTATGAAAGAAGTGTTAACCAGACGTTTTCTTCGCGCAAAAGAAGGTTCAGCCGGATTTGAAATATATCCCGACCTGATTATGATGGATGGTGGACGAGGCCAGGTTAATATTGCGTTGGAAGTGCTTTCGGAACTTAATCTTAATATCCCTGTTTGTGGTATGGTCAAAGATGATAATCATAATACAAGAGGCCTGTATTATAACAATGTGGAGATTCCTATTGACAGAAGAAGTGAGGGCTTCAAACTTATAACAAGGGTTCAGGATGAAGCACATCGTTTTGCGATAGAGTATCACAGAAGTTTAAGAAGCAAGGTGCAGGTTAATTCTGTACTTGATTCTATAGAAGGTATAGGACCTGCAAGGCGTAAGGCGCTTATGAAACATTTTATGGATATTGATAAGATACGTGGGGCAAGCGTTTCGGAACTTATGGAAGCAGAGGGAATAACAGAAAGAGTTGCCCAAAATATATACAAGTATTTTCATTAATTCAAAAATGTGGTAGAATAATAATATATGTCTAAGGAGGCAGTTTATGAACGGTACTCAGAGAGTTAAATTATCTAAGGTTATTGACAAGATGGAGCTTATCAATCTCACACCGGGGGTTGATACATCAAGAATATGGTTGCACGTGCCGGATATTAACAGGCCGGCGTTACAGTTAACAGGTTTTTATGATGAATTTTCTAATGAGAGAATTCAGGTTATGGGCAATGTTGAGGTTGCATATATGAAGAGCCTTTCTGAGGAGAGCAGAATTCACAGTTATACACAGCTTCTTTCAAGCAATATCCCTTGTCTTGTATTTTGTTGGGGTCAGGAGCCGGATGAGAATATACTTGAAATAGCAACCAAGCTTAACATACCTATTCTTAAGTCTATGTCAGAGACTTCTTCTTTTATTGCAGAGGTTACAAGATGGCTGAAGGTTGAGCTTGCACCTTGTATAGTAATCCACGGAGTGCTAGTGGATGTTTATGGTGAAGGTGTGCTTATTACCGGTGAGAGTGGTATCGGTAAGAGTGAGGCGGCACTTGAGCTTATCAGAAGAGGTCACCGACTGGTAACGGATGATGCGGTAGAGATTCATAAGGTAAGTGATGAAACACTTATTGGAACTGCACCGGGAGTTACAAAGTATTTTATCGAGCTTAGAGGTATCGGTATTATTGATGTTAAGACTATGTTCGGTGTTGAGAGTATTAAGGAAACCCAGCAGATTGATATGGTTATTAAGCTGGAGGACTGGAATAAGGATAAAGAGTATGACCGACTTGGTCTTGAAGAGGAGTATACTGAATATCTTGGTAATAAGGTAGTGTGTCATGCACTTCCGATTCGTCCGGGACGTAATCTTGCAGTTATTGTTGAGGCAGCAGCTGTTAATCACAGACAGAAGAAGATGGGTTATAATGCTGCGAAGGAGCTTTACAAGAGAGTGCAGGAGAACCTTATGAGAGGAGCCGAGGACGATGAGTAAGAAAGCGGTATTTGGTATAGATATCGGTGGAACCTCATTAAAATGTGGTCTCTTTTCGGCAACCGGCAATCTTATTAGAAAAGATGAGATTCCTACGAGAAAAGAGGAAAATGGCAAGTATATATTTGATGATATAAGAGCGTATATAGAGAGTGTTCTTATTCAGGAAGATATGTCAAAGGATGATGTGATTGGTGTGGGACTGGGAGTTCCAGGTTCGGTTACTGAAGACGGTACAGTGAACAAATGTGTCAACTTAGGTTGGGGCGTGTTTAATGTTATCGAAGCAGCGGCAAAGAATCTCGGAATTGATGAGTCTAAGATTGCTGTGGGCAATGATGCCAACATGGCGGCACTGGGTGAATATTGGCAGGGAAGCGGTGTTGGCTACAGAAGTACACTTTTTGTCACGGTAGGAACTGGTGTCGGCGGCGGACTGATTATTGATGGAGTACCGGTTAATGGTGCAAACGGAGCCGCAGCAGAGATAGGTCATCTTCCGATAATAGACGGGCTGGATTGGCAGTGTACATGCGGAAAGACAGGATGTCTTGAGCAGGTGGCATCTGCTACAGGCATCGCACGTCTTGCAGGCATGAATAATGCAAAGGAAGTATTTGATGCTGCAAAGGATGGAGACGCAAAGGCACTGGAGGTCGTAGAAAAAGTTTCTATGTATCTGGCTAAGGGGCTTGCATGTGTAGCAGGAGTTACAGATCCGGATGTGTTTATTATAGGCGGAGGGGTTTCTGCGGCAGGAGAATATTTTATAGAGCGAATTCGTAAGTATTATAAGATGCTGGTGTTCCATCCAAGTACGGATACGGATATAGTGCTTGCGAAACTTGGCAACGACGCCGGAATGTATGGCGCAGCCAGATTGGTTTTAGTAAAGGGGATATAAAGTGAAAGAGATATTGTTATGTATAAAAGAAATTGTAGGCGACAGTAATGTAAGAGTGAATGAGCCTATGAAAATGCATACAACATTTAAGATAGGTGGGCCGGCAGATTATTATGTGACACCGGTTAATAAGGAACAGTTAAAGCGATTGATTGAGTTATTTAATGAAGAGAAGATTGCATTTTATATAATTGGCAATGGTAGCAATCTGCTTGTTAGTGATGAAGGGTACAGAGGTGCAATAATTCAGTTATATGACAAGTTCAGCGGATATGAGATTGTCAGTGCTTGTGATGACAGTGACAAGGTTCGCGTTAAGGCACTTGCAGGTATGAGTCTTATAAAGCTTGGCAGAGAGTTGGCTGAGAATAGTTTAACAGGTTTCGAGTTTGCCAGCGGTATTCCGGGAAGTCTCGGTGGCGCGGTTGTTATGAATGCAGGTGCATATGGTGGCGAGATTAAGGATGTTATTATTAGTGCTACGGTGTTAGACAGACTTGGCAATGAAATGCTACTGACCAATGATGAGTTGGAGCTTGGTTATAGAACAAGTGTAGTTGCAAAGAAGGACTTGATTGTTACGGAAGTTGAGCTTGAATTTAAAAAGGGTGACAAAGAAGAAATCAAGAAAAATATGATGGAATTGTCAAGAAGGCGAATTGATAAGCAGCCGCTTGAATACCCAAGTGCAGGCAGTACATTTAAAAGGCCGGAAGGATATTTTGCGGGAAAGCTTATAGAAGATGCCGGACTTAAAGGTTATGCAGTGGGTGGCGCAAAGGTATCTGATAAGCATGCCGGTTTTGTTGTTAATGTAGGAAGGGCAACGGCGAAGGATGTAATCAGCCTTACAGACAATGTGTCGGAGAAGGTTTTTGAACAGTTTGGTGTTAAGCTGGAGTTGGAAGTTAAGAAACTGGGTTTTTAATATATGCGGGTTAACAGCAGAGGAGAAATTATGAATATAGTTATTGTGACAGGAATGTCGGGGGCAGGAAAATCTACAGCGTTAAATGTGCTTGAGGATCAGGGATATTACTGTGTAGATAATATGCCGATTGAACTTATTCCAAGATTTGCAGAGCTGGCGGAAGGTCATGAAAAGAAATACAGCAAAATAGCATTGGGTGTTGATGTAAGAAATGGTGCGGCACTTGAACATATGGAAAGTGTACTTGCAGACATTACTAACAGAAGATATAGTTATGAGGTTCTTTTTTTGGATTGTAGCGATGATGTCTTAGTTAAAAGATATAAGGAAACCAGAAGAACTCATCCTTTGGCGAAAGATGACCGTGTTGATAAGGGAATTGCTATGGAGAGGGAACAGATGCGGTTCCTTAGAGAAAGAGCTGATTATATAATCGATACATCACATATGCTTACAAGAGAATTTAAGCAACAGTTGGAAAGTATATTTGTGCAGGAGCATGATTACAGTAACTTGTATGTTACAGTACTGTCTTTCGGATTTAAATACGGTATTCCTTCAGATGCGGATATTGTATTAGATGTAAGATTCTTGCCGAATCCTTATTATGTTGAAGAGTTAAAGTTCTTAACAGGTAATGACAAGCCGGTGCAGGACTTTGTAATGGAATCCGGTGAGGCGAAGAAATTCTTAGAAAAGGTTGATGATTTGGTCAAGTTTTTACTGCCGAATTATGTCGATGAGGGCAAGAACAGTCTGGTAATTGCATTTGGCTGTACAGGAGGAAAGCATCGTTCAGTTACACTTGCCAATGCATTGACAGACAGACTTAAAGCTACAGAATACGGATGTAAGGTCGAGCACCGTGATATTGAAAAGGATGCAAAACGTTAGGAAAAGGGTTGGGATATGTCATTTTCATCAGAAGTAAAAGAAGAATTAAAAGGTAAAATTGATTCGGCTAAGCATTGTCAGATTGCGGAACTGGCTGCGATATTTGCTTTCTGCGGACGCGTGATACCGATGCCGGATGGGAACTTTTTGCTTGTTGTTACAACGGAAAATGAAATTGTAGCCGGCAAATTTGTGGAATTGCTTAGTAAAGCATTTGGTGTAACAGAAGATTATATAGATTATGATTATGAAGGTTCTAAGAATACGACTATTCATATGTCAATACAGGACGTGGAATTAGTTGAAGAAATTCTTATGGCAATTAAGTGGCGCAATATGCAGGACAATAAAATCGTACCAGTATTTGCTCACTCGCTGGTGGTTCAGAAAGAGTGCTGCAAAAGAGCATTTATAAGAGGAGCCTTTTTGGCAGCAGGTTCTCTTAGTGATCCTAATAAGAACTATCATTACGAGATAGTGTGCGGACATGAAGAGGGGGCGGAGCAGCTTAAAGAAATGCTTGCATTTTTTAAGCTGGAAGCAAAGGTTACAATAAGAAAGAATAATTATATTGTGTACCTTAAGGAAGGCATTCACATAACCGACTGTTTGAATGTTATGGGGGCATTTGTGTCCCAGATGGAGTTGTATAATGTTATGATTCTGAAAGGAATCAGTAATAATATTAACAGACAGGTGAATTGTGAAACTGCTAATATGAATAAAACTATTGAGGCGGCAGTTAAGCAGATTAGAGATATTGAATATATTCGAGATACGGTAGGCATTGATTATCTTAACGATGGCCTGAAGCAGGTTGCACTTATAAGATTGGAGAACTCAGATATGAATCTGAAAGATATAGGTGACCGCTTAAATCCGCCGGTTGGAAAATCAGGGGTTAATCACAGACTTAGAAAAATCGGTGAGATTGCAGAAGAATTAAGAGCATCAAAAGGAGAATGAAAATTGGGACAAAATGCTAAATTTGTCCCAATAAATTAAGTCGAATTGAGTTGAGAAATGTAACAAAACGTGCTACTATTCAAGTAAATAAGGGAGTAGTCAGCACGTAAAGTGTTGTTGGATTCAACATCATGGAATTATTCCTGGGCCAGCATTAAATGACGAGACTTATCTGGAGCACAGGTGGGTTTCGTTTTTTTAAACCCAAAGGAGGTGTATTGATGGCACATTCCGTGAAAACTAAGATTGCGTTAGCATCATCAATTAAGCAACTGATGCAGGAAAAAGCTTTTGAAAAAATAAGTATTACTGATATCTGTGATGGATGTAATATGAGCCGCAAAAGCTTTTACTATCACTTCAAAGATAAGTACGATCTTGTTAACTGGATATTTCATACAGAGTTTATTGAAGCGGTAAAGAATAAACAATATGATGAAGATGTAGAAGCTATTCTTGATATGTGCCGCTACCTATACGCCAATAAAGCATTTTATAAAAAGGCACTTAACATTAAAGGGCAGAATTCTTTTTCGGACTATTTTGAGCAACTGCTGTTTACAGCCATACATGAGCAATTGAACGGATTGTTGCATGTTGAGATGATATCTGATTTTCCGGCTAATTTTTTTACGGATGCGTTTGTTATGGCGTTCAGAAGATGGATTATGGAATATAATGATATGGGACCGGAACAGTTTTTGGAGCAACTAAAGATATGTATAAAATATATTGCCGTTAATTATGATGATTGAAAGGAGTAAATCTATGAAAGGAATTAATGTGATAGCACTTTGTATGGTTGTAACATTTGTTTCATTTTTAGGATTTGTTGTTGAGAACATCTGGCTTGCAGTTACAAAGGGATATATGGATAACAGAAGTATGTGTTTTCCGTTTTTACTGGGATATGGAATTGCAATGATACTTATTTATTTTATTTTTGGAACGCCGAGTAATATGTGGTTTTTTGGAAGACCATTAAAGATGAGAAGCAGAATAAAAAGAGTGCTTATATATTTTCTTGGGGTAATGTTCTGTATATGTGTAGGAGAAATCGTTCTTGGAACTTTGGTTGAAAGAGTTTGTGGTTTTTGCTGGTGGGATTATTCTAAGTTACCTATGCACATAACACAATATACATCGATTCCTACGGCTGCTATGTTTGCAATTTTGGTAACAATCTTTATGGACAAATGTCTTGGACCTATGTACAACTATTTTGCACGATTTAACACAGGTAAAATGGAATATGTTGTTGTGGCGTTGATGTCAATTATGGTTGGAGATTTTGTTTACAGTGCCTATAAGATGTATAAAACAGGCGGTCTGGTAAGGCGTTGGAGAATAGAGACTAAAGAGAGAAGACTATATAAACGTAGCGGAGCATAATTAATCACCGGGGTGAGTAGTACCAAAGCGGGAGGATTGTATTATGTTAAAAGCGTATGGAAGAAAATGGTTTAGAAAATTATTTCACAGACGTGTAATTGTTATTATACTGCTTCTCGTACAGATAATAAGTATTATGTACTTTGTAATAAGTGGCAGCATAGTATCTCAAACCATAAGTGTTGTGCTTACTTTGCTTAGTTTGGTGGTGGTGCTTTATATTGTGTCTAAGAAGGATAAGGGCGCATATAAATTAACCTGGGTAATCCAGATATTGCTGTTTCCGCTCTTTGGAGGACTGATGTATTTGCTGTTTAATTTTCAGACATCTACGAGAAAGTCTTCACGAAGATTAGCGCAGATAGAGAAGAATACGCGACCGCTTTTCTATGCACATGATGATGGATATGATAAAGCCAGAGAGCAGATCCCTGATGTTCTTACGCAGATTAGATATTTACAACAATTTGCGGGATTTCCTATATATACTAATACAAGTACTAATTATTTACCTTCAGGGGAGCAAAAGCTCGAAGTGCTTTTGGAAGAATTAAAAAGGGCAGAGCATTATATATTTCTTGAGTATTTCATAATTCAAGAAGGTGTTATGTGGAATAAGATACTTGAGATTCTAAAACAAAAAGCACAGGAAGGCGTAAAGGTACGTGTAATATATGATGATATGGGATGTTTTCTTCTACTTCCCAAAGATTATCCTAAAATATTGCAGTCATATGGAATTGAATGTGCGGTATTCAATCCATTTAAACCATTCCTGACAGTGATGCAGAATAATCGGGATCATAGAAAGATTGTAGTTATTGATGGAAAGGTTGCATTTACAGGTGGAGTTAATCTTGCGGATGAATATATCAATGTTAAAGTTAAGCACGGACATTGGAAAGATGCTGCGATTATGGTGCAGGGGAAGGCTGCGTGGAGTTTTACGCTTATGTTCTTGCAAATGTGGGAGTTCTGCAAAAATGTAAAAGAAGATTATATGATATATTATCCATGGAAAGATGCGGAGTGCGATGTTCCGGATGATGGTTTTGTCCAACCATATGCAGACAGTCCCATGGATAATGAAAATGTGGGTGAACATGTTTATTTGCAGATTATTAACAATGCAAAGGATTATGTATACATCTACACACCGTATCTTATAATTGATGACAGTATGATATCAGCTTTGACTTTGGCTGCGAAGAGTGGCGTGGATGTAAGAATTGTTACTCCGCACAAATGGGACAAATGGGTTATTCATATGACTACGAGGTCATATTATCGTGAACTTATCAAAGCGGGTGTAAAAGTTTACGAGTATTCAAAAGGCTTTTTACATGCTAAGACATTTGTTTCTGATGATACAACGGCAACAGTTGGAACAACTAATCTTGATTTTAGAAGTTTGTATCTTCACTTTGAATGTGGTGTGTGGATGCATAGCAGCAGAGCGGTGATGCAGGTTAAAGATGATTTTCTGCAAACTCTGCCTGGATGCCAGCAGATAACATTAAAAGATTGTAGTACTAATATGTTTATGACACTGTTTCAGGAGGTGCTAAGAATCTTTGCACCTCTTATGTAGGCTGAAGATGGGGCTTACCCCATCTTCTTTACCTGTTGTTTTGCAGTCATGGCAAGCATAAGTTTTCTTGGAACAAAACGAGCCGAGTGACTGGCGAGTTTCATGGTTTTTGTAGGAATGATTATGAGTTTTTTCTTAAACATACATTTAAGGGCATATCGTGCACAGGCTTTGGCCGTAATTCCGGGTAAAGTGAATTTAACATGTGCCACATTGTTAAAATTAGTGTCAACGGGACCCGGGCAAAGGGCACATATATGAACCTTACTGCCTTGAGCCTTAAGTTCATGGTATATGGCGCCGGTCAAGCTGACTACATATGATTTGGTTGCATAGTAGGTTGCCATATATGGTCCGCCGGGAAGAAGTCCGGCACTGGATGCCACATTCATAATATATCCGGAGTTACGCTTAATAAATCGGGGAAGCAATTCTTTAGTCAGTATATGAGTTGCCTTAATATTGACATCAATCATATCCAAATCAGTTTCCAGCTTAGTTTCATGGAAGTTTCCTATATCGCCGAAACCTGCATTATTAATAAGGATATCTATGCGGTATGTTGAGAGTTTTTTCGCAAGCTCCATACAAGCTTCTTCATTGGCCAAATCGCAGGGGATTACCAGACATCGTGTTTTAAGTTTCTTTGCAAGTTCATATAAAGCCTGCGAATTTCTCGCAACTAATATGAGTCTGTAACCGTTGTTGCTAAGTGCAACTGCCAGTTCACGTCCGATTCCGGAGCTGGCTCCTGTTATGCAAGCTGTTTTCATAAATACCTCCAATAATGTGCCAATACTTGAATTCTTTGGCGAATGTAATTATAATCATTATAGTTTGTGCAATAAAACCAGTCAATAGTCACAAAATTGTAATTAGGAAGGAATGTGTTATGGTAATTAAGAATACTACAACCATCACAAAGGAAAATATTAAGACTGCTATGTATGCAGCCAATTTTGATAATAAGCAGTATAAGATGAAAAAATTGATATTTAATGGTGGCGGTCTTTTGTTTGGAATGATATTTGTAAGCAGTCTGATACCGGAGATGGTGTATGGTAAGGGAAATATGTTTATGATAATTATCAGTGGAATATTGTGTGGAATAATGCTTCTTATAGGAATGTATGGTATGGACATTAATAATATGAAGAAGTTTACAAGTCTGTATGAAGGATATATAGGCAAAACATTTTTCTTTGAAATCGACAGTGAGGAAATATTGATAAAAGATAAATCAGGTGCAAAAGAATCTTTTTTGTGGAAAGATGTTGTCAGGTGGAATGAGGACGTGGATAACTTTTACTTATTTAAAAACGAAGAAGATGCATTTATAATAAGTAAGAAGGGATTTACGGAGTGTACTTCTAAAGATATGTGGGAGTTGGCGACAGCGGTGATGTATGTTAGAAATAATGAAATGAAAGAGGAAGATAATGATAAGAAGTCTGAGTAATGAAGAGACGAAAGATATATATAATACATATCTTGTTGAGGATTTTCCGAAAAGCGAAGTTAAGCCGCTTGCAAAGATACTGGATGGAATTGCAGATGGAAAATATGAGACATTGGTATATGAAGAAGAAGGAAACATAAAAAGCTATGCCTTTTTTATTAAATCATCAGTGAGTAATACATATTTGTTGGACTATTTTGCTGTTATTAAGAAAAACAGGTCGGAAGGTATTGGCTCTAAGTTTTTAAAGGGATTGCAGAAGATGGTTAGGGAAAGAGGGGGACATCTTATTCTGGAAGTTGAGAATCCTGAATATGAACCACCCGGTAATCACAGAGATTATATGTTTAAGAGAATTGAGTTCTACAAAAAGAACGGTATGTGTCTGAGCGGTGTGTCATGTAGGTTTTATGGCAATGAATATAGAATATTTTATGGAAAAGACAATGAATCTGATTGTGATATAGACGATGAAACTATTCAAGCGGAAACTTTACTGATATACAATGATTTTTTTGGAGAAGAGTTTATAGAAAGACATTGTGAATTTCATACTTATTATAATTAATTAAAGACTTAATATTATTAAATTGACAAATGTGAAGAAATAATGCATAATAACAAATATTACCAAATATTTTAAGGTAAAATGCTTTTAAAATTAAAAAAATTAAGAAAGAAGGGAGCGTACATTAATATGGAAAACATATCTGCACCTGACAGGGCAGAGGAATATTTCAGAAAAGGTTTTAACTGCTCCCAGTCTGTGTTTGCGGCATTTGCTGACAGGTATGGTATCAGTGAGGAGATGGCGTTGAAGCTTTCTGCATCTTTTGGTGGTGGATTAGCAAGAATGCGGGAGGTTTGTGGTTGCGTATCCGGAATGGCACTTGTGGCAGGGTTGGAAACGGGAAGCTTTACAGAATATGATAAAGAAGGTAAAGCGAAGAATTACGAACTGATGCAACATTTGGCAGAGGAGTACAAAAAAGTAAGTGGCGGTAGTATTATCTGTAGGGAGTTACTGGATATGGGCAACAGAAAAGCAGGTGAGATTGCACCGGGAAGTGAGGAAAGTTCATGGATGCCAACAGAGAGAACCGGGGAATATTACAAGAAGAGACCATGCATTCAATTAGTAAGAGAGGCATGTACTATTATAGAAAGAGAGATTTTTGGAGGTAGAAATAATGAATAATCAGCAGATGATGGAATTGACAACAGTTGACCCAAGTGCATTTGATGCACTGGTTGAGCAGTGTAAGAAGTCTGGTGCTATTGACCAGAACCTTTATGTGGAGTATGATGTTAAGAGAGGCCTTCGTGACAGCAATGGTAACGGAGTACTTACAGGTCTTACTGAGATTTCTGATGTATGTGGATGCAACAGCGTAGGAGGTCGTAAGATTCCTGTGGATGGTAAGCTGTATTTTCAGGGTTATGATGTAGAGAAGCTTATTGAGGGAATTGGTGACAGAAGATATGGTTTTGAGGAGACAACATACCTTTTGATGTTTGGCTCACTTCCTACCAATGAGCAGCTTAAGAACTTTGTACACATTTTGTCAGATCTTGAAGAGTTGTCAGGTTCATTTATCAGAGATGTAATTATGAAGGCTACAAGTGCTAATCTTATGAATTCACTTATGAAGAGTATCTTGAGCCTTTATTCATACGATGAGAATCCGGATGATATTTCTGTACCAAATGTACTTCGTCAGTCACTTCAGCTTGTTGCAAAGATGCCTCTTATTGCAGTGTACGCATATCAGGCGTACAGACATTATAAGCTTGACGGAACTTTGATGATTAAGAATCCAAGAAAGGATTACTCAATTGCAGAGAATCTTCTTTATATGATGAGGGATGACGGACAGTTTACCGAGCTTGAGGCAAAGGTGCTTGATATCTGCCTTATTCTTCATGCAGAGCATGGCGGTGGTAATAACTCAACATTTACAACACATGTGGTAACATCATCAGGAACAGATACATATTCAGCAATTGCAGCGTCTATTGCATCTCTTAAAGGACCAAAGCACGGTGGTGCCAATATTAAGGTTCAGCAGATGTTTGCGGATATTAAGGAGAATTGCAAGAATTGGGATGACAAGGAAGAGGTATGTAATTACCTTATAAAGATATTAGAGAAAAAGGCATTTGATGGTGCCGGACTCATCTATGGTATGGGGCATGCAGTTTATACTAATTCAGACCCAAGACAGGTTGTGCTTAAGGATTTTGCTAAGCGTCTTTCAGAGGAGAAGGGCATGCAGAAGGAGTTTGCACTTTACGAGTTGGTAGAAAGAGAAGCAGGAGCGCTTATTATGCAGAGACACAAGATGTTTAAGCCTGTATGTGCCAATGTGGATTTCTACAGTGGTCTCGTATATGCTATGCTTGACATTCCTGAGGAGTTATTTACACCAATGTTTGCAATTGCAAGAATTTCAGGATGGTCAGCTCACCGCCTTGAGGAACTTGTTAATGCAGGAAAGATTATTCGTCCGGCTTATAAGTATGTAGGATATCATAGAGACTACTTAGATATGGAATCGAGAGAAGACCAGCAGTAATCGTCCTCGGAATGGAGCTTAATATGTCGCAATACAAAGTAAAGAAATTACAGCAAAGTATCAATTGTGAAGTGGAAGTGCCGGGTTCTAAAAGTATTACGAACAGAGCCTTACTTATGGCAGCGATGTCTAAGGGAGAGAGCACATTAAATGGTGTACTGTTTAGTGATGATTCAAGACATTTTTTATCAAGTCTTATCGACTTGGGGTATATTATTCAGGTAAATGAGGTTGACAAATACGTAATCATAACCGGTAGAGGCACAAGTTTACCAAAGAAGGAAGCAACTATTAACGTGGGAAGTGCCGGAACGGCGGCCCGTTTCCTTACAGCTATGCTTGGTCTTTCGGATGGTGAGTACATTATTAATGCGTCGGAGCAGATGAAGAAACGTCCTATGCAACCGCTTTTTGAGGCACTTACATCGATGGGAGCCCGTTTTACTTACCTTGAGAACGAAGGTTTCCTTCCGGTAAAGGTACGTGGTGCATCTTTTGGTACAGCAAAGCCGGTGCCGGAAGTTTCTATTGACATAAGCAAGAGTACACAATTTTTAAGTGCACTTATGATGGTTGCACCAAGCCTTGAAAAGGGACTTAGAATTAACATTACCAGTGAGAAAACAGACGGTTCCTACATAAGAATTACATCAGCTATGATGCGTCAGTTTGGCTGCAATGTTATGAGAAACGGTAATATCTACGTTATCGGTTCAAGTCAGTCATACTCATCAGGGACATATCAGATAGAGCCTGATGTTTCTGCGGCATGCTATTTCTTTGCAGCAGCAGCGCTTACAGGGAGCAGTATCTTAGTGAAAAATGTACATAATACCTCTATGCAGGGGGACATGAAGTTCCTTGATGTATTAAAGGAAATGGGGTGTCAGGTTATAGAAGAGTTTACAGGTACGAGGGTAATCGGTCCTGCAAACGGTGAGCTTAAGGGAATAGAGCTAGATATGAATGATTTTTCAGATCAGACAATGACCCTTGCCGCAATTGCGCCATTTGCAAGCACACCGACTTATATAAAGAATATAGGTCATATCAGACATCAGGAGTCAGACAGAATCCACGCTATTGTGACGGAGCTTACAAAGTTAGGGGTTAAGGTTGAGGAAGAAGAGGATGCTATAAAGATATATCCGTCTGATATTAAACCTTGCGCCATAGATACTTATGATGACCACAGAATGGCTATGGCATTTGCTTTGATAGGACTAAGAGTGGATGGTATAATAATTAATGATTATGAGTGTTGTAGCAAGACATTTGAAGATTACTTTGAGGTGCTTGAAAGTCTGAATTAAGTGCAATTGATAAAATTATAATATACAGGGGGCAATATGAATGAAGTGTAGAAATTGCGGAGCGATAGTTAATGCAGAGACTATGATTTGTGAATATTGTGGTTCGAAGCATGAACCCAAGAAAGAGCGCAAAAAAGTGAACTCCAAAGTGGGGTCAACATTGGGTATTGCAATTACTATTATTGTGGTTGCAGCAGTGTTTTTTGTTATCCTTCCGGTGGCCCTTGTCATGTGGTCATTCGGCACTGATGATTCGGGGCAACAGAAGCAGGAGTATCTTGGTGAGAGACTTCCTAAAGCCGGGACTGATTTAGTAGGTGTTATGGGGGATTGTACCACTAAAGGCGTTACAACCATATATTACAATGATGAGTCTTATAAAGATGTAAAGATACTTGATTCAGAGTTTATTAAATGGATGGAAAAAGACGCTGTCAATCCTAAGGGGAAGTCCATTATGTTTTCTACAGATGAAAATGGTGACATCACCAATGTTTATATAAGAGAATATGATTTTGTTGTTATGTACAGAACCGGTAATACTTATGTTGCATTTCGTGAAGATGATAAAGTTATGACATTCGAAACTGATATGGAGCTTGAAGTAGATAGCTGGTATACGGGATATCATCATTA